>NZ_JBEXUE010000023.1:0-43074 GCF_040614275.1 Streptosporangium sp. NPDC006013 | reverse complement strand
CTGGTAGTACTTGTTGCGGCCGCCCTTGCGGCCGGTGACGCCGGCGATGGGTTCGATGAACTTGACGTCGATCTGGACGCGGTGGCCGGGCAGCTTGTGGGGTGCGAAAACCCGGATACGGCCTCTGAACTGCGGTTATTCACTCCGTCTATGCGGCCCGCCGGTACTGGTTGATCAGGCCGTCGAGTATCTGTCGGCGTTGCAGGCGGACCTGATCGAGATCGCTTGGTGGAGCCGAGGCAGGTGGTGGTTGAGGCGGCCGACGGTCTCGTGCGCGATGGGGACGGTGCCGGTTGTAATGCCGTTGGTATGCCTTCAGGATTCGGCAAAGATGGCCTTCACCGTAGATCAGCAGCCGATCGGTGCATTCCCTTCGAACGGTACCGACCCAGCGCTCGGCCACCGCGTTCGCCTGCGGCGCGCGAACCGGTGTTTTCACGACGCGGGCGCCCAGTGAGATGAACACCTCGTCGAAGACCGCAGTGAACTTCGCGTCGCGGTCGCGAATGAGGAATCTGATCCCCTCGGCCTGCTCCCCCAGGTCCATGACCAGATTGCGGGCCTGTTGAACGACCCAGGTTCCGGTCGGGTGCGCCGTGACGCCCGCGATGTGAACCATGCGGGTGGCGTGCTCGATGAAGAACAGCACGTAGAGCCGCTTCAAGTACACCGTGTCGACGTGAAACAGATCGCACGCCCAGATGCCCTCGGCCTGCGCTTTGAGGAACTGACTCCAACTCGGGCCGGCGCGACGTGGAGCCGGACCAAGCCTGGCTCTTTTGAGGATGTCGCGAACGGTGCTGGGCGGTACCCGAAGACCGATACCGGCCAGTTCGCCGCTGATCCGCTGATAGCCCCATGAGGGATTCTCCCGGGCCAGGCGCAACACCGCCTCCCGGATCTCCGTGCGGGTAGAGGGACGACCTGGGCGTTTGGACGGGTAGGTCCACCTGCGCGTTACCAGGGCACGGTGCCAGCGCAGCAATGTCGCGGGGGTGACGAAGAAGACCTCCCACGATGAGCGGGAAAGCAGCCGCGACAGGGCCGCGAGCACGACCCGATCCACCGGCTGGAGATCGGGCCGCTTCACCTGACGGCGTAGCACGGCGACCTGATGACGAAGCACCACGATCTCGGCCGCCTTGGCCCGATCACCGCGACCGAGCAGGACCAGAAGCTGAAAGACACGCCCGAGAATGAGGTAGAGGGAGGACCACGACACCGTCAGCAGGATGCCCGAGACCTCATCATGCTCGAGCCACAACCCCCCAGGTCAACCTCACCGGCTGAGTTTCCGCACCCCACAGGCTTGGACATGACGTGGTGGACCAGCGATGGAGAGCTATTCGCGCACGCCCGGGATGCTGGGCGCAGCGCGGTGACGGGGAGTACCGGCTGCAGGAGGACAGTCGCTCAGGCTGTCTGCCGGGCGACCATCGGGGTCCGCGCCGACCGCCCGTTCGAGGAGCTCGTGGAGCACTGCACGGTCCTGCGTGCTCAGGGCCCGGAAGATTTGGTCTTCGACTGCGGCGAGCCGTTCCTGAGCCGCTTCGAGCTCGGTTTCGCCCGCCCGGGACAGCTCGACGATGTGGCGGCGGCGGTCACTGGGGTCGCGCCGGCGGCTGATCAGGCTGCGGTCCTCCAGTTCGTTGAGAAGCCCGACGACGTTGCTCGGGTCGAGACTGAGCGCATCCCCGAAAGCCTGCTGGCTCATCGCTCCGCGCTGGCTGAGCAGGGTGAGGGCAATGACCTGCCGGTGCCGCAGGTCGTCCGCGCCGGTTGATGCGTCAACGAGCTTCTTTCCGGTGCGCGCCAGATGGGCGATCAGCGCCATGTCGAACGCCGGCCTCATACCTTCCATACCTTGATGATAGCCACAAACATGATGATTTGTGTCCACCAACGATTGGTTCTATGCTAGCTATCTGGGTACTCGTAAAGGGGGAAAATGGACATGTCTGCGCTGCAGATCATCTTGGGCACCACCCGGCCGACCCGACAGGCGGACCGCGTCGCTGGGTGGGTGGCGTCAGCGGCGGGCTCTCACGAGAGCTTCGACGTGGAGGTGGTGGACCTGCGGGACTGGGCACTGCCGTTCTTCTCGGAGCATTTCGGCACCATCGGCGACATCGCTGACCCCACGTACTCGGACCCCCTGGTCAGGGCATGGAACCGCAAGATCGGCGAGGCGGACGCCTATCTCGTCGTGACCGGCGAGTACAACCACAGCATTCCGGCCGTTCTGAAGAACGCCATCGACTCGGTCTGGGTCTCCCATGCTTTCCGCAACAAGCCGGTCGCCGCAGTCGGATACAGCGCAGGCATCGGAGGCGGCATACGCGCCATTGAGCACCTCGCGCAGATCATGATCGAGGCGGAGGCGGCGCCCTTGCGCAGCGCTGTCGTGATGCCGTTCGTCAACGACGCCTTCGGCGAGGACGGGCTTCCCAAGGACCCCGCAACGCGCGCCGGCCTCGACGTGACGCTCGATGACCTGGCCTGGTGGTCTGCCGCACTCACGCAGGCTCGTGCTGACGGCGAGCTGCCCCCGGGGCGCGGCCGCATGCGCGAGGCGATGCTGCGCGCTCGGGCCGCCGAATCTGCGATCTGACGCCGTCGCCATGCGGAGCGGACAGTGCCTGGCCGCCCGTGTGTGCCGGCACCGACAAGAAACGGAACAACAAGGAGAAGCGCATGTCTGACACCCCGATGCCAGCCGCCGGTCAGCGAGACCCGGTGCTGCCGCAGGACTACTCGGGCCCGGTGGTCGCCGTCATCCGGCTGAGGGCCCGGCCAGGGCAGGCGGAGACTGCTGAGCGAGCCCTGCTCAAGATCGTCGATCCGATCCGGGCCAACCTCGACTGTGTGGAGTTCCGCATCCTGCGCGACCGCCATGACGCGCACGTGTTCACTCTGCTGGAGCACTGGGTCAGCCTTGAAGCCACCGTCGCCCACGGCAAGCGTGACTATATGGCCGAGTACACGGCAGCGAAGAACGACATTTTCGAGGACGTCACTCCCTCGCTGGTCGAGGAAATCCATCCGGCGGCCGCCGCCGTGCAACAGCAGGCCCGCTGAACAACCTCCGATGCACGCGCCCGCTCCACGGTGCGGGCGCGTGCCACGGCGGATCCCAACGATTCAACGCCAACGGGAGCCCGCCCGCGTGCGCTGAGGTCACACCACCAGACCCGCCGGAAGCCGCGGTGTGCCCTGCGGCCGCACCGGCGCAAGCCGGTACTGCATGCCGCCATCGACGGCCCGGAGCAGCTCCCCGGCAACGGCGCCCTCGTCTTCGCTGACCGGCGAGACCAGCGGAGCCGGCACATCTATCAGTTTCTGAAAGGAATCACCGTCATGCATGACGTCATCATCGCGGGCGCAGGTCCGGTCGGCCTGTTCCTGGCAGGCGAGTTGGCCCTGTCCGGCTGCTCGGTCCTGGTCCTTGAGCGGGAGAAGGACCTCTGCCCACCGCTGAAGGCGCTCCCGCTCGGACTGCGCGGGCTGAATGCCGGATCTGTGGAGACGTTTTACCGGCGCGGGCTGCTGGAGGCGATGGCGAAGGCGTCCGGAGTCCCGGTGGAAAGGATCGGCGCGAGCTCCGACGCAGTCGACGCTCCTGATCCTCGCGAGTTGAGCCACTTCGCCGGTATGACCCTCAACGCGGCCGATATCGACACCACCGCGCTTTCCTACCGTCTGCCCAGTCCGGCCATGGAAGGCTTCATGACCAGCCTGGAAGCGGTCATCGAGGTGCTGGCCGAGCATGCTTGTGGGCTCGGCGTGGAGATCGTCCGGGGCGCCCCGGTCACCGCGGTGCGCCAGGATGACGACGGGGTGGCCGTGACGGCGGGCGAACAGCACTACCGCTCGGGCTGGCTGGTGGGATGCGACGGCGGCCGCAGCGCCGTGCGACGTCTCGCCGACTTCGAGTTCATTGGCACTGAGCCGCTGTTCACCGGATACGTCGCACAGGTGACCTTCGCCGACCCCGACCAGCTGCCGCTCGGGTTCAACCTGACCGATACCGGCATGTACCTGCGCACGCCCCTCGAAGGGCACCTGGGCATGATGGATTTCGACGGCGGAACCTTTGACCGCTCCGAGCCGCTGACCCGCGAGCACCTGCAGACCGTGCTGCGCCGCATCACCGGCACCGGCGTGACCCTGGACGAGGTGCATCTCGCCTCCAGCTTCACTGACCGCGCCATGCAGACCACCACCTACCGCCAGGGCCGCGTCCTGGTCGCCGGCGACGCCGCGCACATCCACTCGCCGCTGGGCGGCCAGGGACTGAACCTGGGCATCGGCGACGCGATGAACCTCGGCTGGAAGCTCGCCGCCACCGTCCACGGCACCGCGCCAGAGGGCCTGCTCGACTCCTACACGAGCGAGCGCCACCCCATTGGCGCCGCCATCCTTGACTGGTCCCGCGCCCAGGTGGCGACCATGAAGCCGGGCCCCAACGCCCCCGCCCTGCGCACCCTGGTACAGGAGCTGATGCGCACCACGGACGGGACGACCCAGGTCTACCGCCGCACCTCGGGCCTGCTCCACCATTACGACCTGGGCAGCAGGCACCCACTCGTCGGCCGCAGCGCCCCGGACTTCCGTTTCAAGGACGGCACCCGCCTCGGCGACCTGCTGCACCAGGGCCAGGGCGTCCTGCTCGACTTCACCGCCGACCAGGGGCTCAAGGATGCGGCCCAGGCATGGCACGGCCGCATCCAATACGCAGCCGGTCCGGTGCAAAGCCGACTCGGGCTGTCGGCCGTGCTCGTACGGCCGGACGGGGTCGTTGCCTGGACTGGGGACGATCGCGACACCTTCGAGCAGGCCGCGGCCCAGTGGTTTGCCGCACCGGTGAACTAGCGCCGCTTGTCTCGACAGAGGGCGGCACCCACCGCACAGCCCGTCGAGACGTTGCGCCAACCGGCCCTTCTCGGCCTCGCCGTAAGGCGCCCAGCCCCGGTCGAGAGACGGAAGGCGTAACACGCCTGCTGAGCCCTCACTACTGCTGGGCTCGCTGACCGCCACTCCTCCGCCGCTACCACCACAACAACCACGAGGAAAGGGGTTTAGACATGGCTGTACCGAACAAACGGCGTACTGAGCGTGCGTCCGCCCGAGCGAAGACGGTCGGTGCGCTCCTGATCGCGGGCGGGGGCGTCTTCTTCGCCGCGGAGTTCATCTCCGCATCAGCGTGGACCGATCCGCCCTACAGCTACACGTATCACTACGTCAGCAATCTGGGAGTCCGCGGCCCCGTCGAGACACTGCACCAGGTCATGAACTCGCCGCTCTCCTGGGTGATGAACACCGGCTTCTTCCTGTTCGGGATTCTCCTGGCCCTCGGCGTCCTCGCGCTGCGCGGGCTGCGCGGCTGGCGAAGAGGAGCCTCGGTGATCCTGGGACTGCTCATGGCGATCGGCGGCGTGCTGCTCGCCCTGAACCCAGGCGACGGCCAGGAAGCCGCCAACCAGATCGACTACCACTCGATCGGCGCCCTTGCGTCGATCGTCAGCGGCAACGTGCTGATCATGCTGATGGGCCGCCAACACGCAAACATCGGTGTCTCCCGCAGCGTCGGCAGGAGCATGGTGGCGCTGGGCGTGATCGGACTCCTCGGCCTCCCGCTCTACCTCAGCGTGGCCGGCTCGGAATTCGGGCTCATCGGCCTGTTCGAACGGGTCGCGATCTACCCCCTGTTCATCGGCCAGATCCTCGCGGGCGTATCCATCTGGAAGGGGCGGGCAGCCGCCCAGGCGCGCCACGCCACGCTGCCGCGCAGCCCCGAGATGCCTGCGGGCACGTGAGGGCCCACGGCAGTCGCAGGCTCGGCGGCGACACTTCCGGGAGACCCGGTGACCTCGCCGCCGAACCTGCCGCGCAGTCCGGCAAGCCAGCGGCGTACCGAGACGTGGCGGCCGAGGGGCACCTCACCACGCCGTCGGAGCAGGTCAGCCCCAACCAGTGGCCAGACACCACCTCAATGCGGACGCCGCGATCGCCCGCGGGGAACTGAGAAGCGCTGCCGATGCCCCCGCTTCCCTGAACGAAAACTCAGCGCCACATCCGAGCGCCCTACTGCCCTTCGCAGCGGAACTTGAACACGCCCCTCGGGCAACAGAAGCTATTCGATAGGACGCACATGAACATTTCGAAATGGGTCGGGGCAGCAGCCGTCTGCGCACTGGTGGCATGGGGCTTGGCAATGAACCCCCTGGCGGCCGCAACCGCGATTGCCGCCGTGAGCCTCCTGGCGTTCCTCTACCTGTATTTCATCAAGTTCGCACGCCCCAGCGAAGTGGCTGGCCTGCATGAGGCCACTGACAACGAGTGGCACACCGTCAAACTGGGCAGCTCAACAAAAAGCAGCGATAGATCAGACTACGCCGTCTACGTCAGACGCGGAGCATCCGAAAACCTCGTCATCCACTTCTCCGGGGGCGGTGCATGCTGGGACGGCATCACGGCCAGCCGCCCGATCACCCTGGCGGGCGCACTGCGCGGCTACACGCGAGAACTGAAGATGTTCTACTTCAAATCGCTGACCAAGCTGTTTCCCGCCGCCCTCGGCGGGATAGCCGACCAGCGCGACACCCAGAATGCATTCCGCGACTGGAACTTCGTCTTCATCCCCTACAGCACAGGGGACTTGCACGTGGGCGACGTCACCAACACATACACCCACAATGGTAAAAATATCGTGGTCCACCACAACGGTCGCCAGAATTCCAAGGCGGCGCTCGACTGGGTGTACAAGAATTTTCCGGCCGCTGGAAAGGTAATGGTATCCGGCGAAAGCTCCGGGGCCTGGGCATCCGCCTTCTATGCACCACAGGTCGCCGACCACTATGCAGAATCGAAAGTCTACTGCCTCTCGGACGGTGTGGGAATCGTGTCTGCCCGATGGCGTGAACTCCTCGACGACATCTGGAAATCCGACAGCGCCAACACTCTGGGATTCGAGATCCGCACGGATGTTTTCGAGGACTCTCTCATCCGGCGCACGGACTCTGTGACGCGTGACATCAAGTATCTGCACAGCAACACGCTCTACGACGACACTCTCACCCGCTTCGACGCCGCACTGAACCAAAAATCAACAGAGACAGACGATTTCATCGATGACTGGGCGGCCAATACGAAAGCTTCGGTCAAGCGGATCCGCGATGCCGACATCCGCTACGACTACTTCCTCACCACCTGGGGCCACAACCCGAAGAGACACACCACCGAACACACCCTGACCACCAACGAGTTCTACAACAAGTGCACAGCCGACGGAGTTTCCTTCTCTGAATGGGTCAAGCGGAACGTCATCGACGACGAAGACGTCTCGCTCGGACGGAGTCTGCTCCAGTGAGCAGTCCCATAAAGGGCTCGACTCCTACATCATTTCCTGGTTCGGATTGATGCGGCTGGGCTCGACGCCAGAGCTACTGAGGCGTCCCCCTACTGACAGAGCTTGATCAGATCCTCGCGGTACGCCATTGCCATGAGGTAGGCGCAGGGCGGCGGGCTGACGGACGAACGGCGGGAGTTCCGCGAGGGCTTGCGGCTTGCGGCAGCCGAGGGGCTCGTCCAGGGCGACGCGAGCCCGGCGTGGCAAGTATGCCTTGAAAGGGACATACGTCTCGATGGGCCTCATGTGGCGCAGGTCGGCTACCTTCTGTAGGCAATCCTTGATTCTCAGAAACTCTCATTTATGAGAAGTCGCACAGATCGCGGTCAGGGCCAGGACGTGCAGGCTGTGACGGTGGTGTTTGCCGGAGTAGTTGGGACGGCTGGCTTTGCCGGTGCGTCTCTGGGTGGACGCAATTGAGCGCTGCGGGAACAGACGACCACGGGTTCAGAAGCTCGTTTCCGCGTGGAATCAAGGGATTCGCGGTGATACCGACGTCGTGGACGAGATGGATGACGCTCTGATCGGGGCGGCGGCGGAACCAAAGAAACGACCTCGAACACGACTCACGGGCAAGGAAGTGGACGCTATGCGAACAGCCCGCGAGCACGGCATCAGCGTGAACGCTCTCGCGAAGCAGTTCGGCGTTCACCGGGGCACGGTGTGGGCCAAGACTCGGTAACGGCGCGGGAGTTGAACTCTTACCCCCGCCCGAACAAGCACCCACGCCAAGGCGGAGAAAACCCCATGAAATCAATGGTTTCCCTGGTGGCGACAGCATGCGCCTACCTCTCGATAACGCAAAACGTACTCGGTGCCCCATCGCTTGCTCCATGAGCGGTGCCTTCGAGCAGCAACCCCCGGAGCGGGAGCGCATCTGATCGCGGCGCGTCCGATTCGAGATCATGCGCCAGGTATCGGCCGCGGGGCGGCGGAACGCTGTATCAGGTGAAGGCCCGGCGCGGCACGATCGCCCCGAGTCACTGACGGCGGGATCACCCGAAGGCCAGTGCCAGCGCCAGTGATCCTGAACGAAGCGTTCATCGCCACGCGCCCCGAGTTGCGTCACGTGCGCGCCCGTCTCCGCACGCCCGGACAGAGCGGATCACGCGAGCGCGGTTTCGGGACGATGAAGTGGCCAGGTCAGAGCCAGTCGTGTTCGCGGGCGTAGCGGGCGGCGTCGTGGCGGGTCGCGGTTTGGGTTTTCTGCATAGCGTTGGAGAGGTAGTTGCGGACGGTGCCGTGCGCGAGGTGTAGTCGGCGTGCGATGTCGGTGACGGCGTAGCCTTCGCTTGTTTCACGGAGCACATCGAGTTCGCGTTCGGTGAGTGGGCAGTCGTCGGTCATGGCGAGGGCGGCGATACCGGGGTCGATCCATCGTTGTCGTCTGGCGACGGTGTGGATGATCTCGGCGATGAACTCGGGGTCGGCTGCTTTGCTGAGGAAGCCGAGGACTCCGGCCTTCAGCGCTCTTCGTAGGACGCCGGGCCGGGCATGACGGGTGAGGAGGACGATGATCTGGTCCGGGTCGTTGTCGCGGATCTCTGCGACGGCATGGAGCCCGTCCATGGTGGGCATGTCGAGGTCCATGACGACGACGTCGGGCCGGTGCTCCCGTGTCAGTCTGACCGCTTCGGCGCCGTCGGCGGCTTCCGCGATGACCGCGATGTTTCCGTTGAGCGGCAGAAGAGCGGCGAGGGCAGACCGGATGAGCTGTTCGTCGTCGGCGAGGAGGACGGTCACGGGCTGGGGGCTCATCGGTCGTGCTCGCTCGTGGATGCGACCGGCGCCGGTGCGGGGACCATTGCCGTGGTGCGGAAGCTTCCGGATTCGCGGGCGAGGTCGAGCGTTCCCCCGCTCTCCTCCAGCCGACGGCGAAGGGTGCCCAGGCCGCCCAGCGGGGGCAGCGGGCCTGTACCGGCGCCGTCGTTGACGATCTCGATGCGGTGGGTGTCGATCGTGATCGTCGTGCGCGTGCTGTTCGAGTGGCGCAGGATGTTCGTCGTGGTCTCGCGCAGCGCCTGCGCGAGCAGGGCACTCACGGAACCTCCCACCGGGTTGATCGTGGCGATCGTCACGGCGATTCCGGCGGCCTCGAGGAGGTTCTTGGCGTTCTCCGCCTCCGAGGCGACGTTGAGGCGGCGCTGCGCGTGGACGAGGTCCTGTGTGCGGGCGATGGTGTCGGCGATGAGACGCTGCACCTCGTCGAGTTCACGCTTCGCTGCGACCGGGTCGGAGTCGGTGATCTGCTTGGCCAGGGCGGTCTTGAGTTTGATCACGTGGAGTGTGTGCCCTTGGATGTCGTGCAGGTCGCTCGCGAAGCGGATGCGCTCCCGCGCGACGGCGAGCTCGGCCTCGGTCTGTTTCGCGCGTTCCAGGGCGAGGAGGATGTCGGAGTAGCGTTCGACCAGGGCCATGACGATGCAGATGAACAGCGTCGTGCCGGCCGGTATGAGGAGGTAGTTCGCCGCGGTGAGAAGAGTGAACGGCCGCGTGATGAAGACCATGGCGCCGAGCGCCGCCGAGGCCGCGCAGAAGCCGAGTATGGCGATGAAGCGATGACGAGGCAACCGGGTCAGGATCATCGCGCCGGCCAGGGAGAGCGCGAACACGCCCAGCGGGCTGCCGCCGAGCGCCGCGCTGAACGCCCAGCTCGCGGCGGAGAGAACCACGACCAGGATGCTGCCGTTCGGGAAACCGTCGGGAGCCCACTGCCGGAGCAGAAGCAGCGGCACGAGAAGACCTATGGCGACGAGGATTCCGTCCCACCACGAGGTGGAGGTCACGGCCACGGCCAGCATCCCGATGGGGACGACCGCGACCGTGATCGTGAGAATCGTCGCGTGCCGGATCCGCTGACGGGTACCGGAACCCGTCAGCGGACGGCCCGCCTTCGCGAATGGTTCGATCCCCCCCATTTTAGGCGGCGTTCTCGCGCTTCTTGATGAGCGATCCGAGCCCGGTGGCGCCGAGCGCAGCCAGCACCTCGATGCCGAGGACGAGGAACCCGATCCAGTCGTTCTGGATGATGAACGACTCCCAGTCGTCCGGCAGGAACCCGATGATGTCGGGGTTGCTCCGGCTGAGGAGCAGAATGAACGCACTGGGGATGCCGACGACGACGATCGCGATGAGAATACCTCTGAGCAGTTTCATGCCTCGAGCCTCTCCGGTGTTCGACACCGCCGACAGTGACACTGTGTCACCTGTTCCGATGACATGACGGCAGTACCGTCCGACTGCACGCCCGTATGGGATGGATGGCATGACACATAGCCAATCCAGTGCACCGCCCTCCACGGACTTTCCGGCGAGGACGTCCCCGTTCGCGCCTCGTCCGATTCCGCCCGGAGTGGAGTATCAGCGCGTCCTCGCGGGCGACAGACGTCGCATCGGCCGGGGCGTCCTGGCGATCATCCTGCTCGTCGGCGGAATGTTCGGTCTCACGTTCGGAGCGGTCCAGGTCGCGTTCCGTATCGACGCCGCGCTGGGGCTGAGCGGGTATACCGCGAGCATCCATGTCGCAGCGATGCTCCCTATCGCCCTCCTGATTCCGTGGAGCATGCTGATCCAAAGATGGTTGTACGGAGTCCGGGCCGCCTCGTTGACCTCGGTACGGAGTGTCTTCCGCACCGCTGTCTTCGGTAAGGCGATGCTGGTCGTCCTCCCGCTGTGGGCGATCAACCTGGTCGTCTCCAACTTGGTGATGGGCAACACGACGACCACCTGGTCGGCTGTCGGACTGGCCTCCGTCTTCCTCGTCACCCTCCTCTTGACGCCTCTGCAGGCTGCCGGAGAGGAGTACGGATTCCGCGGCCTCGTGTTCCGGGTCGCCGCGAGCTGGGCCAAGAGCCCGCGCGTAGCGCTGCTGCTCGGCGTCGCCGTATCCAGCGTCCTCTTTGCCGTGGTGCACTTCTCGACCGACCCCTGGGTGAACCTCTACTACCTCGTCTTCGCATCCACTCTCGCGATCATCACCTGGAGAAGCGGTGGACTCGAGATCGGCATCGTCATCCACGCGGTGAACAACACGATCGGCTTCCTCGTCCTGCTCGTCCTGCACGCGGACTTCACCGCGGCGAACGACCGGTCCGATGGCGTCGGATCAGCCATCATGCTCCTTCCCTGTGCATTGCACATCGCAATCACCGCATCGGTCTGGTGGCAGACCCGGAACTCCGGGCCCGCCCTCACCCCAGGTGAAGGACAGATCGTCGAGGCGGCGCGGGTCGTGTCGCGGAAACGTGCGGGAGACACCCGCGTGGAATAGAGACCGACTGCTGCAGGTTACAGGGTGGCGACGACGGCCGGGGTGAGGAAGGTTCGGGATTGCTGGCATGGACGACGACTCCGGGCACACCCAGCGGGGTGACCCTGAGAGGGGCCCTCGCCCCGATGTGTGGACACCTTGAGTGCCGGATGATGGAAATCCGGAGGCAAGGAGTTCCACGTGGCGATGAAGTCGTATCCGCCGGAGTTCAAGGCGGACGCCGTCGCGTTGTATCTGTCTGACCCGGCGCGGACGTACGCGTCGGTGGCGCGGGACCTGGGCATCAACCGCGAGACCCTGCGTCTGTGGGTGAAAGAGGCCCGCGCGGACGGCACCGCTGGGGCGAAGAAGGCGGGCCCGGCCAAGAAGCCGGCGAGCGGTCCGCTATCGTCCGACGACGTGCTGGAAGAGGAGAACAAGCAGCTCAAGGCCCGGGTCCGGGAGCTGGAGCTGGAGCTGGAGCGCGACATTCTGCGCCGGGCGGCCAAATATTTCGCGGGAGAGACGAACTGGTGAGCCGCTTCGAGTTCGTTGCCGACCATCGGGGCGCCTTCGGCGTGAAGCGGCTGTGCCGGGTGTTGAGGGTCTCCCGCTCCGGCTTCTACCGGTGGATCAAGGCGGCGCCCGCCCGGGCGGCCCGCGCCGCGGCCGATGCCGCGCTCGCGCAGGAGATCAAGCAGATCCACGAGGAGTTCGACGGCACCTATGGCAGCCCACGCGTCACCGCCGAACTGCGTGAGAAGGGCCACCAGGTCAACCACAAGCGCATCGCGCGGGTCATGCGCCGCTTCGGCATCGTCGGGCTGCACCTGCGCAAGAAGGTCCGCACCACCATGCCGGAGCCGTCGCATCAGAAGGTGCCCGACCTGATCAAGCGGGACTTCACCGCTGCCGCCCCCAACCAGCGCTACGTGGGCGACATCACCTACCTGCCCATCGGCGATGGCCAGTTCCTCTACTTGGCGACCGTGCTTGACCTGCACTCACGCCGGCTGGCGGGCTGGTCGATCGCCGATCACATGCGCACCGAACTGGTGATCGACGCGTTGCGGGCCGCCGCGGCGACGCGGGGCAGCCTGGACGGGGCGATCTTCCATTCTGATCATGGAGCGCAATACACCTCCGCCGACTTCGCCAAGGTCTGCGCCGAACTCGGCGTGCGCCGGTCGATGGGCGCCGTCGGCACCAGCGCCGACAACAGCGCCGCGGAGGCGTTCAACGCCAGCCTCAAACGCGAGACGCTGCAGCACGCCAAACGCTGGCCCTCAGCCCGGCAGGCCCGCCTGGCCGTCTTCAAGTGGATCACCCGCTACAACACCCGAAGGAGGCATTCCACCCTCGATTACCGCAGCCCGATCGACTACGAGCAGCAGACCATCGATAGAGTGCTGCTCGCCGCATAACAGCCGGTGTCCACATGTCGGGGCGAGCCCCCCCCGCGACGGCATACGCGCGGCCTCATCGACCGGCTCGTCACCTAGCTGGAGCGAGCCGCTGAGGGCAGCCTGGACCCCGAGGGACAGCCGTTGCACCCTCCGGTGACCTATTACATGCCCGACGAGATCATCTACTGCTGACCTGCGGGAACGGGGCAACAACCCCGGATGACGCCGGTGTCGTCCGCGCGCGGGTGGACGACGCCCGGACAGCTCGGCCGCAGCGGTGGTGAAGCCGGGCCGGTCATCTCCGGCCGGTCTCCTTGACGGACTTGAGTACGGCGTCGGCGATCGAACGTGGGTCGACGCCGAAGTGCTCGCGTACGGACTCCCGGGTGCCAGAGAGGCCGAACCCGTCGGTGCCGAGGGAGGTCCACGGCCGGTCGATCCACGGGCTGATCTGATCCGGCACGGCGCGCATCCAGTCGCTGACCGCGATCACCGGGCCCTCGGTCCCGGCCAGGGCCTGCCGGAGGTAGGGCACTCCGGTGGAGGTCATCGCGTCGCGGCGCAGTTCGCTCCACGAGGTGACCGACCAGACGTCGACTCCCACGCCGTGCTCCTCCTGGAGCAGCCGCTGCGCGGCCAGTGCCCAGTGGATCGCGGTGCCACTGGCGAGCAGATGGGCCTGGCCGCCGCCGGAGGAGTAGCGGTAGATGCCCTTGAGGATGCCCTCGCGCACGCCCTCGGGCATCGCGGGCTGGGGAAGCGCCTCGTTGTAGAGGGTGAGGTAGTAGAAGACGTCCTCGCCGTCAGGCCCGTACATGCGCTGGAGCCCTTCGCGCACGATCTCCGCGACCTCGTAGCCGAAGGCGGGGTCGTAGGCCAGACACGCGGGGTTGGCGGAGGCGAGCAGCTGGGAGTGCCCGTCGGCATGCTGCAGCCCTTCGCCGGTCATCGTGGTCCGTCCTGCGGTGGCGCCGATCAGGAATCCGCGGCCGAGCTGGTCGGCCAGCGCCCACATCTGGTCGCCGGTCCGCTGCCAGCCGAACATCGAGTAGAAGATGTAGAACGGGATCATGGCCTCGCCGTGGGTGGCGTAGCTGGAGGCGGCGGCCGTGAACGACGCCATCGATCCCGCCTCGGTGATGCCCTCGATCAGGAGCTGGCCGTCGACCGCCTCCTGGTAGGACAGCAGCAGATCCCGGTCGACCGACTCGTAACGCTGGCCCAGCGGAGAGTAGATCTTGGCGGTGGGGAACAGCGACTCCATGCCGAAGGTCCTGGCCTCGTCGGGCACGATGGGCACCCAGCGGCGCCCGGTCTCCGGCTCCTTCATGAGGTCCTTGACCAAGCGGACGAAAGCCATCGTGGTGGCCACCGGCTGCTTGGACCCCTTCTCCAGGGACTGGAACGGCCGCTCGGCCGGCGCCGGCAGCGGCTGGTGGGAGACGGTTCGGCTGGGGATGGGCCCGCCCAGGGCACGGCGGCGCTCGGCCACGTAGCGAACCTCGGGCGAGTCGGGCCCGGGGTGCAGGTACGGCGGCAGGTCCGCGTCGAGTGCCTCGTCCGGCACCGGCAGCCCGAGCCGGTCGCGCAGCGCCCGGAACTCGTCCTGGGTGAGTTTCTTCATCTGGTGGTTGGCGTTGCGCGCCTCCACGCCGGCCCCGAGCGTCCACCCCTTGACGGTCTGCACGAGGATCACCGTCGGCGCGCCGTGGTGGTCGAGGGCCCGGCGGTAGGCGGCGTGCACCTTGCGCGGCTCGTGGCCGGCCCGCGAGCCGCCGACGATGTGCCGCAGGTCCTCATCGGAGTACGGCACGTCCAGTCCGTGGAACAGATGTTGCCTGATGTAGGCCCCGGTCGAGGTGGCGAAGGTCTGGAACTGCCCGTCCGGCATCTCGCCCAGCCGGGACACCAGCTCGTCCGAACCGAGCAGCCCGTCCCATTCGACGCCCCATAGCGCCTTGACGACGTGCCAGCCCGCGCCTCTGAAGACGCCTTCGAGCTCCTGCACGATGCGGGTGTTGCCGCGTACCGGCCCGTCGAGTCGCTGCAGGTTGCAGTTGATCACGAAGGTCAGGTTGTCCAGCCCTTCTCGGGCGGCCAGGGTGATGGCCGCCGTGGACTCCGGCTCGTCCATCTCGCCGTCGCCGAGGAAGGCCCATACGTGGCTGAGCGAGGTGTCCTTGATGCCGCGGTTGTGCAGGTAGCGGTTGAACCTGGCCTGGTAGATCGCGTTGAGCGGCCCGAGGCCCATGGACACCGTGGGGAACTGCCAGAACCCGCGCATGCTCCGCGGGTGCGGGTACGACGGCAGCCCGCCTTCGGGCTCGCGCCGGAACAGGTCGAGCTGGCCCTCGGTCAGCCGTCCCTCCAGGAACGCGCGGGCGTAGATGCCAGGGGACGCGTGGCCCTGGAAGTAGACCTGGTCATGACCGCCGTGGAAGAAATGGTTGAACCCGACCTCGTACAGCCAGGCGGCCGAGGCATAGGTGGCCAGATGGCCGCCGAGCCCGAGCCGGCTACCCCTGGTGATCATCGCCGCCGCGTTCCACCGGTCGTAGGCCGCGATCCGCTCCTCCAGTTCGAGGTCACCGGGGTAGCCGGGCTCCTCCGACGTCGGCACGGTGTTGATGTACCGGCTGCTCGTGGCCAGCCGCTTCAGCAGGTATTCGGCCCGTTCAGGGCCTGCCGCCCGGCGGACCGCCTCCAGCGATTCCAGCCATTCCGCGGTCTCCTGCGGGTCAATGTCCTTCTCCATATAACCATTAAACACCCTATGATCGATCATCGGGTGTTTCCATCTGCCATCATGGGACCCGTGAAACCTGTCATGCGACTCCCGCTTCGTGATCAGATCCGGCAGGCCGTGCTCGACGGCCTGATCAGCGGCCGGTGGGGGCCCGGTGACCGCGTGGTGGAACGGCGCATAGCGGCGGAGCTGGGCGTCAGCCAGGCTCCGGTGCGCGAGGCGCTGCGCGAGCTGGAAGCGCTCCGGCTCGTCGAGTCGTCGCCGCACAAGGGCGCGCGGATCCGCCGGCTCACCGCGGCCGACCTGCGCGAGATCTACGAGGTGCGGGCGGGCCTGGAGGAGACGGCCGTGCGGCTGCGTCACCCGCCCGTCGAGGCGCTGCGGGTCCATCTCGCCGGCCTGCAGCAGGCCGCGGCCGCCGCCTCCGTGGCCGACCAGGTACGCCACGGCGTCGCGTTCCACCGCGAGATCGTCGAAGCCTCGGGCAACGACGTGCTCCTGGCGGTGTGGGAGTCACTCGGCATCGAGGTGTGGACGCACCTGTCGATACGGCTGTTCCGGATGCGGCCTTGCGAGAACGCCGCCGACCACGAGCCGCTCGTGGCGGCGTTCGAACGCGGGGACCCCGACGTGGGGGCCCTACTTCGCGACCACATCCTCGGCTACGCCCCGCTTGACTGATCACATCCGGTCTCTGCTCCTCGATCTCGACGACGTCGTCCAGTGCACGTATCGACGGCACGCTTGACCGGGCACCACGGTTGACGCGGCGGCGTGACAAGCAGCTGGAAACGGAGGACGGCAGCTCAAGCGGGGCCTATTCCGCCATAGAGTCCTGTCCGACGAGAGTGATCCGCGGCATGTCGTAGAAAATCCCTCCTGGCCCCGGGGCCGCGCCCGGCGGAGGCGTTGCGGTGCGCGCCGGTCGGGGCGGCGACCGGCGCCTGGGCCAGGGTCCGACGCCTTTCCGCGCAATTCTTCGGTGACACCGAGGGCGCTTCGTATCCGTATTTGTGATCTAGCCGCTCGTCGACCACCGGCGCGGCGGCAGCGGCCGGCTTGCTTGCCTTACGTGCCTGAACGACCTTCAAGCAGCTGACCAGCCAGTTCGCTTGACAACCCCAGATAACGATCGCCGCCAGGTAGCGGGGTGAGAGATCACGATTGCGGTTCGTGATCGTTTCGGAGGGTGAATGCGGCTGGTTGGGTGTGGTTTCTGCTTGATCGTGTTCGTGTTGGAGACGGTCGGGTGGAGGGCGGGTGAGCGGTATAGGCTGCCGGGCTGTGAGCGGATCGATGGTGTTTGTGAAGGATGTCGAGGTCGCGGCCAACCTGAACTGACGCACCGCAGGCACGAAGCAGGCCCCCACACCGGTCGGTGCGGGGGCCTGGCCTACTGCGATGCTTCAGACGCGTAGGAAGGGCAGCGCGGACACGTCCACTCCGTACGCGACAGCCACCACGATCACCACCGTGATGACGATCGTTCGCACATGCCGCCCCCACTCACCGGGGATCCGCACGGACAGTGTGAAGTTACTCGCGGGCGCCTCCAAGGCACATCGACGGAACTACAGCCGCCGGACCCGTCTCTCAGAAATGAGAGTGTGCTTCGCTACCCTGAGTCTGCGAACAATCGGGTGCTCCGCGCGGGTCCAACGACTTGGCTGGACATCTGGTCTGACCAGGCACCAAACGCCCGGCCTCTTTGCCGAGGGGCCGGGCATTTCGTTCCCGGCAAAACTGTATCCACCCGCAGTGACAGAAAGCCGTCACTGCGCACCCCCGGTCAAGCCCCGCTCTCCCGCCGTACCCGCTCGTATGGACACGCATGCAGCCCTAATCGGCGCATTCATCCGCCGCTCCCACTCGGCACCCTCGCCTACAAACGAGGCCACCTCAGCGCTGTCAAGAAACACCATCACCCCGGCGATGCCGGTGCGGCCGACCGCGACACCGACCTCGCCGGGGACTGTAAGGGGTCAGCCCACATAAGCCCAAAACCCACATTGGGATGATCTTGAGGCGAGCGGCTCGCTCGTCAGAGGAGACGGCACTGGCGTGGCAAGGGGTTGACGTCAGACCAAGTAAGCCTGAAGGGGCAGTGCCGCCATTTAGGAAAAGAGCTGGTCAGTGGGTACGGCGACGGGGCGCCAGGACCTCGGTGACCTTGGCGATGGCCTCGGCACCGGGTTTGACGTAGCGCATGGCGGTGCGGGGGTTCTTGTGCCGGGTCTTGCCCATGATGAGCTGCAGCGGCACTTCGGCCTCGCCGAGGTGGGTGGCGGCGCTGTGACGCAGCTGGTGCAGATCGAGCCCGGCGTAGGTGTCCAGCAGGACGCGGGCGCGGTCGTAGCCCAAGCGGGCGCAGCCGGTGTGCGGGCAGATGTCGGCGGCGGTCGGCCGCCGGGCCGGGACCGGGCGGCGTTCGGATAGGAACAGCGGCCCGTGGGTGCGTGAGGTGCCGTCGGGGAGGCGGATCAGGCGGGGCAGGAGGTGAGCGGTGCCGCTGTCCCAGTACACCCACTCGGTGGCGCCACCCTTGGAGCGGACGGGGGCGCGGCGGTGCTCCAGGTCGAGGTCCTCGACGTTCAGTGCCAGGATCTCAGCCGCTCTGGCCGCCGTTTCGTAAAGCATCCGCCACAGCGCTCGCTCACGCAGCGGGATGTCGCGGCGCGACAGCAGCCGGTGGATCGTGGTCTTGGCGACCGCGCGGGTCTCGTCGGCGATCTCCTTGCGGCGTTCGGCATCGGCCGGGATCGACGGGGCGGCCCAGTGTTTCTTGGTCTGGCACCAGGTGAGCCAGGAGGTGATGGCGGCGCGGTTGCGGTTCCAGGTCGCCGGCGCGCATCGGCCCCACAGCTCGGTGAGCGCGGTGCCGATCTCGGCGTTGGTGACGTCGGCGAGCGGACGGTCGCGGCCGAGCAGCACGGTGACGCGGTCGATGGCTGAGGCGTAGGCGCGGTGGGTGTTGGGGTTAGCCGTGCGCGGGGTGGCCAGGAAGGCATCGGCGGCCGCGGCGAGCGTGACGTGCCCGCTGCGCAGAGCGGAGACCTTCGGCGCGGCGCTCATGCCGCCCGCCGCGCGACGCCTGCGGCGATGTACCGGATAACATGCCGGAGTCGCGCACCACCCCGGCGAGGGCTTCTCCTGATCGCCGCGCTGCCGTGATCGGTCATGTACGTGATAATAAGCCCTTATCCGGTACATCAACCCGTGTCCGCCGCGCGCCGCCCATCAGGCTCCTCGCCAGTGGCAACACCTGGTGAATGTGGGTTTCGGGCTTATATGGGCCGGACCTCGTCCTGCTTTGCAACGGCTGGCCGCCGCGCAGGACGAACCCGATGACCTCGCCGCTGTGGGGCATCCGTACCGTCAGCGTGCCGGTGGGGTGGAGTCCGAGAGTCAGCCGGTCTGATCACCGGATCGGACCAATCGGCGTTCCCAGGCCAGAGCCGCGACCACACCGATGGCATAGGCGACCAGGTCCCATGGGTCGGGGAACGCGCCGACCAGGACACCGCCGATGCCCGGCGGGGTCATGCCGACTATTTGGTAGAACTCGACGGCGGCGGCGATCGCGGCCGTGGCCAGGGAGCGGCGTGCGGCGGTGGTGCGCCACAGCAGCCCCAAGAACGCGTAGACCAGCATGGTGGCGCCGACGTCGCTCACGTAACCGCGGATGAACGGTTGTCCCGGGCCCCGGTAGAAGAGGGCGAACGCGCCGACGGCGAGGGCGACGCCACCCAGAAGGACCATGGCACGGCGCATGAGATTGACATCTTCTCCGAATCTCAACGATCAGGACGAACCTGATCATAGAGCTCGTCCCTTATGGCGGCATGCTGATTGCGGCAGGTCAGCGACCGCGGTGGAGTGCCATGGCGACGGCATGCCAGCACGCTGGAACGTAGTGACGATCCAGCCGGAATGAGGCCCGACCAGATGAAACAGTGCCCCGCGTGGTGCGAGGAAGAGCACTCCAACACCCGTTCATGATCCACCGAATGTGGGTTTTGACCTTATGTGGGCTGAACCCCAGCCAGGTGGCCGAGCGGCTCATCACTGCCTGGCAGACCATCCGCGCCCAGACCCGGACCCAAGACGCCGAGCAGGCGCGTGACGTCATCGCCTCCACCCTGCGCCTGCACCGGGTGCTGCCGGGCCAGTGGCTGGAACAACTGCTGACCAGACGCATCAGGCATGCCAGTAGGAGTGGAACGGCGAACCGGGTTTACTGTCACATCCGTTGACACCGTAGGTGTGACCAGGCCAGCCTTACCCGATGGTGGATTCTGAGGGTGTGGCGTTCCTGCGTGCCGATGTTGATCGCTTTTGCCTGGAGATCGTTGATCTCGCGCCCGCGCTGCGGCTGCGGCGGCTGGCGGAGCTGCGTGCGATGCTGGAGGAGGTGACCGGGGCGGCGTTGATCGAGGCGATGGCGGACGCGCGGGGTGAGGGGTGGGGGTTGCGCAAGATCGGCACGAGCGCCGGGATGTCGCATGAGCAGGTCCGCCGGATGCTCGCTGAAGGCCGTCCGGCCCGGGAGCATCCGGCGCGCTGAACGAGGCGAGGGTTACTCGGCGGGCGGGGGCGTGCGCAACGGCCTCAGCTGTCCGTCGCGGACCAGTTCGGGCAGGGAGAAACTGTAGCGGCCAAGCATGTTGAAATGCTCGAAGCCCAGGGGTGAGAGCCGGGCGATGTCAGCGGCGGAGATCTTCTTACCCTCGGCTCGCATTTCTTCCAGGGCGCGGGCCGTATAGACCGTGGTCCACAGAATGCAGACGTTGGTCATAAAGCCTAGCGCGCCGAGTTGATCTTCCTGGCCTTCTTTGTACTTCTGCCGGAGTTCGCCTTTCTGTCCGTGGAAGATTTTGCGGGCCAGGGTGTGGCGGGATTCTTGCCGGTTGAGCTGGGTGTTGACGCGGCGGCGCAGCAGTTCGTCGTCGTAGTAGCTGGCCAGGTAGGTGGAGCGGTCGAGTTTGCCCAGCTCCATCAGGGCGCGCCCGATGGGGGTGGGGGTGCCGCCGCCGGCGAAGTAGCGGAACAGCTCGCTGGCCTTGACCGCGCCGGTGAGCAGCGATCCGGCGACCCGCAGCAGGTCATCCCAGGAGTCGTTGATCAGCTTGATGTTGACCCGGCTGCGGACCAGGGCGTCGATGGATCCGTAGTGGGCGGCCGGGTCGGCGCGGAACAGGGTGGCGCTGCCGACGTCGGCCAGGCGCGGGGAGAATTGCCAGCCCATCAGCCGGAAGATGCCGAAGGCGATTTCGGAGGCGCCCGCGGTGTCGGAGGTGATCTCGGTGGGCTTCAGTGACGTTTCCTGTTCCAGGAGCCCTTCCAGGATGTAGTACCAGTCTTTGGGGGTGCCGGGGATGACGATGCCGTGAAAGCCGGTGAATTGGTCGGAGGTGAAATTGTAGTAGGTGACGCCCTTGGCGCCTTTTCCTTTTCCGAAGTATTTGGTGTTGGGTCCGGCGTTGATGGTTTTGACCGGGACCACGAATCGCAGCCCGTCGGCGGAGGCGAGTTCGCCGCCGCCCCAGGCTTGGGCCAGGTCCAGGCCGGAGTGGTGGTCGACCAGGGCGGCGTTGGCGGCCGTCAGGGTGGCGGCGCGCAGGTAGTTCTACTCGACCCAATACAGCCGGTCCAGGGCGAGGGCGGGTTCGCCTTCGGCGGCCATCGGCCGCATGCCGACGTTCATCGCCTGGCTGACCAGGACGGCGGCGACCGAGGTGGTCATGTCCTGTTTGCGGGAGGGCGCATCCCCGGACACGTGGGTGAAGTGGTCCAGGCAGCCGGTCCAGGAGTGCACCTCCAGCAGGGCTTCGGGCAGGTCCACGATGGGCATACGGTCGTCGATGTCGGCGCGCAGCGCGGTCAGCGAGGCGGGCTCGTCCAGGCGGTCCAGGCCGGTGAGCACCAGGTGGTCCTTGCCGCCGTCGTCCTTGGCCAGGCGGACCCAGTCGTTGCGCCCGTCGTCGTCGCCGGACAGGCCGGTGGCCAGTTGGCGGTAGGCGAAGTCGAGGGTGGCGGCCCAGCGCTCCACGTCGGTGCCGGGCTGCGGGGACAGGTTCAGCTCATCGCAGATGCGGGGCCGGGCCCGCTCCCAGTCGGCGCCCTTCAGCAGTCCGGCTGTGGGGTCGCCCACTTGCGCAGGCCCGGCACGAACACCTCGTGGCGGCGCAGCGATTCGCGTAGCCGCTCGACGGCCGCCACGGTGTACGCGCTCTTGTTGAAGGTGCCCGCGTGCTCGCCGCGCTTGGGGAAGACGCGCCGGTGCCACGCCGAGGTGAGCAGGTCCGCGGGAACCTCGCGGGGGTCGATGTCGGTGCGTCGGCGCTCGATCGCTTTGAGGAAGTCCAGCGCCTGCAGGACCTCATGGCCGCGCCGTACTCCCTGACCGGCGACCTCGGCAGCGCCGGCGTCGAAGTCGAGGTGCTTGAGCAGCTTGGGCAGGAACCGTCGGACGGTGGCGTAGCGATCCAGTAGTTCTTTTTGGAAGTCCTCATCCGGTTCGCGGGCGATGTCGCCGATGACGTCGGCGGCGGCGTGGATGGCGGGCAGGTCCATCTCATCGAGGGCGGCGCGGATGTCGCCGTCGGGGATTTCGGCGACGGAGCGGATCTTCAGCCACACCTCGCGCAGCACGATCGCCGCGGTGTCGAGGTCTTTGAGGGTGCGCATCCGCTCCTTGCCGGCTCGATGCGCCGAGGTGCGCAGCAGGTCGCCGACCGCCAGGTCGAACACCTCGATCGCGTCGTCGGCCGACTGGGGGGCCATGGTCGCGGCGAAGGCGACCAGGGTGGCGAGTTTGCGGCTCCCGGCCAGTTCGGCGACGGCCTGGGCGCGGGCGGCGTGGGCGAAGCGGGCCAGTGCGGCGATCTTGCCGGGCGGCACCGCGCTCAGGTCCCAGCCGGCCGCGCCCAGGTCGCGCAGTTCCACATGCCGATCCAAGGCTTTGACCAGGCCGGTGCCGCTGACGTCGGTGGGGCTTTTGCGCAGCCGGTCCAGCCGGGACACGCGCCGGCCCGCCTCGACCTTGACCAGCTTCTCCAGCACGACGGCCTGGTTGGGGCTGGGGGCGGCGGCCAGCAGCGCGTACTGGCGGGCGGCGACGCGCTCGCGCAGCGCGGCGATCAGCCGCTCCAGGGTGGTGACACCGGGCAGCAGGATCTTGGCCTCCACCAGGCGGTGGGTGGCCAGGTCGAACAGCACGATCGGGCGCTCACCTGTGGTCCAGGCCCGTTTGTAGAGCCAGCAGGCCAGCGCGAACCACTGCTCGCCTTCGAAAGCGGTGTAGCCGTAGCCGGTGCGGATCTGCTCCTGATGATCCCAGCGGGCCTCCTTGCTGCCGTACCCCTTCAGGTCGGCGGCCTGCAGGCCGAGCTGCTCGGCGACGTAGTCGACCACCGCGGCGGGAACGTCTTCGGGGTCGTCGAGGAAGCAGTTCAAGAACCGTGCGGTGCCCAGTTGCACCGACCAGCCGAGCTGGTTGCGCGCGCCGTTGGCGGCCATCGCCCGGCGCCGGTCGTCGGCATCGAGGTGGAAGAAGGCGCCCAGCTGGGCGATGTCGGGGACAGCGTTGAAGACGCCGTATCGGCTGCGTTGCTCGGGTGTGAGGAAACTGACCGGCATGGGGCCTCCAGGCATGCCAGGGCGCCCCTGCCGCGCACGGCGCGGAAGGGGCGCCCTCGGATATCAGCAGCGGCCAGTCAGATCAACATGACCGATTACGTGGTGCATTGTGTCAGTCTCACGGCAGTCATGATCACGTCGTCCAGCACATCAGGAGTTCGCCTGCCGAAGGATGGAACGACCCGGGTGACCGGATGTGCGAGATCACCGCCGTTGGCGGGCGAGGGACTGGAGATCGCGGGCGGGCGGGGTGTCGTATCGCGGTCTGCGCCGATCGTCTCGTTGGTGACGGGCCGGGGCGGACGCGCGGCGCGCCCTCCGGACAGGCCGAGAAGATGGAGTAGGTCAGGTCATGAATCCGACGCTCAACACGATCGACGTCGTGGTGTCCGACATGGACGCGACGATCGCCTTCTACGCCCACCTCGGGCTGGAGTTCAAGCTCGACCCGAACACGCCCGAGCATGCCGGCTGCGACCTGCCCGGCGGGCTGCACATCATGCTGGACACCGAGGCGTTCCGCACCCCGTTCCTGCCCGGCTGGAGCGCGCCGACCGGCGGGCCGCGCACGCTGCTGTGCTTCGAGTTCGACGGCCCGGCCGGGGTGGACGCCAAGTACACCGAGCTCATCGAGGCAGGCTACCGAGGGATCGCCGAGCCGTTCGACGCGTTCTGGGGTATGCGTTACGCCACGGTGGCCGACCCGGACGGCAACGGCGTGGATCTGTACGCGACGCTCCCGGCACACTGACCATAGAGAGGAGGCCAGAAGGTGAAGTACGTGCTGCTGTTCGTCGAGACCGAGCAATTCGCCAAGCAACTGGAGGCGATGGGCGAGCTGGAGCAGCAGGCCGCCTACGAGGCGGTGGGCCGCTGGTTCGCTGAGAACGCCGACAAGATCACCCACCACACGCATCTGGCGCCGGTGCACACCGCGACCACGGTACGCCTGGATCAGGGCGAGCCCGTCGTCACCGACGGGCCGTTCGTGGAGGGCAAGGAGGTGGTCAGCGGGTTCGCCGAGGTCGAGGTGGCCGACCTGGACGAGGCGCTGAAGATTGCTCGCTCCTGGCTGGCTTGCCCGATCGTGGAGATTCGCCCCGCCTCATGAGCGAACCGGTGCACGGGCAGGTGAGCCAGGAGGTGCTGGCCCGCGTGGTGCGCGAGCACGCGGGCCAGCTGGCGGCGTCCTTGGTGTCGCTGCTGGGCGACTTCTCCGCCGCGGAGGACCTGGTGCAGGACGCGGTGGAGACCGCGCTGCGGCGCTGGCCGGCCGAAGGGATCCCCGAGCGGCCGGATGCCTGGCTGTTCACCGTGGCGCGGCGGCGCGGGTTGGACGTGCTGCGCCGGGAGTCGACCTACCGGGCCAAGCTCGTCCAGCTCACCTGGCCCGCGCCCGTCGTACCTGATGACCGGCTGCGGCTGGTCTTCACCTGCTGTCACCCGGCGCTGTCGCGCGCGGTGCAGATCGCCTTGACGCTGCGGGTGGTGTGCGGGCTGAGCACGGCCCAGATCGCCGCCGCGTTCCTGGTGCCGGAGACGACGGTGGCGCAGCGGATCACGCGCGCGAAGCGCAAGATCGGCGAGGCCGCGATCCCCTACCGGGTCCCCGCCGATCAGGATCTCCCAGAGCGGCTGGGTGAGGTGCTGGCGGTCATCTACCTGCTGTTCAACGAGGGCTACCTGTCCAGTACAGCCGAGCGGGCGCAGGCCCGCGACCTGGTTGAGGACGCCGAGTGGCTGGCCGCGCTGCTGGCGAACCTGATGCCGAAGGAGCCGGAGGCGGCCGGTCTGCTGGCGTTGATCCGGCTGCATCGGGCGCGCGGCGCGGCCCGCTTCGATCGTGAGGGCCGCCTGGTGCTGCTGGCCGATCAGGATCGGTCTCGGTGGGATCGGGAAGCCATCGAGGAGGCGACCGCGCTGCTGATGCGGACCGCGCGCACCTACCACCGGCCGGGGCCGTACCAGGTGGCACTCCGCCACCTCCTCCGCCCGCCGGATCACCACCTCTTGCTGTTCGCCGCGGACACCACCGACTCCGCCACCCTGACCGCCTGGCAGACCTCCGCACGCGAGGCGATGACCGGGCACGGCGAGGTCCACGTCGTCACCCGCGGCCACCTGCCGCACGACCCCGCGGACGGCATCTTCGCCGACCTGCGCAGCGAGGCGCACAACCGCTACGGCGTGCGCCGCCCCAGCCTGTATCTGATCCGCCCGGACAAATACGTCGGCTTCTGCGGCGACAGCGTCGACCTCGAACCAGTGAACGACTACTTCCGCGCCTGGGCACCCGCCCCTCGGAAAAGGAGCTGACCAACCCGTGACACCGGAACCGCCCGTCCCCGAAAGCCTGACCGGAATCGGCGCCACGGCCCTGGGCGTGGCTCTCCTGCGCGCCCAGGAGAGCGGCCGCCCGGACCGGCTGTTCGACGACCCCTACGCGCGGCACTTCCTCCAGGCCGTCGACCCGGCGTCCACTCCATGGGCCGCCGCCGGTCCTTCTCCGGCGACCGCGCGTCTCCTGCGAGTGATGGCCGAGCAAGTCGCCGTACGCACCCGGTTCTTCGACCGCGCGCTACTGGCCGCGGCCGCGCGAGAATGCGATCAGGTGGTCCTCCTGGCGTCCGGCATGGACGCCCGCGCGTACCGGCTCACCTGGCCACCCGGCACCACGGTCTTCGAGCTGGACTTCGCCGACGTACTCGCCTTCAAGGCGGCCGTGCTCGACGGCCGCGGCGCGACCCCCGCGTGCCATCGCGTCGAGGTCGCCACCGACCTGCGCCAGGACTGGCCGCGCGCGCTGACGGAGTCAGGCTTCAGCCCGCGGCGGCCGGCTGCGAGCGCGGCGATGTCCGCGCGGAGCACTCGATCGCCTTTGACTCGCGGTCGAGCCGTTCACTGTCGCCTTTGAGATGACGGCCGCGTACGCCACCCAGCCCGGTAGGCAGACGCTGGACCACGGCTGGGCATCAAGGTCGCCCGGATGCAACGCCTCGTATGCGTTCCGGCTCAGCCCATCACCGTGCCCGTGTTCGCGGTGTTTCGGTTGCGCTTACGAGAGAACGCACCCAGGTCGATTTCCAGGCCGGTGCGCGGGGCCCGGAACCGGACGGGCGACGCGTCATGGTCGACTCCGTTCTCCACCTGGTTGATCAGTTCCGTCATCAGCTGACCCACGACTGGCGCGTTCTTGAATTGGTTACCGCTCGTTCCGATCGCGAGGTAGAAGCCCTCGAGTTCGGTGCGGTCGTAGATCGGAGTCCAATCGTCGGCGACATCGTAAACGCCCACCACGCCGCGGGCCCGGTTGGGCACCTCCAGGTCGGGCAACCGCCGCGCGGCCCGCGTCACCTGAGCCTCGAAGACCGCGGCCGTCGGGTGGATGTCGACGGCGTCCGGGTCGTCGGTCCACTGCATCGGATCGCACTCCGGTTCCGTTCCGCCGACGAGCAGGTCCCCTCCTCCTTCACCGCGGAAATAGGTGCCCAGATCCATGTCCGCCACCACGGGCCCGCCGTAGCCCTCCGGGACCGACACGTGCGCTACTTCCTGCCTCATCGGGCGCACACCGACCGTGAAGTCAAAACCCACGCCGGCCAACCGATTCAACGCGCCGGACCACGGACCGGCCGCGTTGACCACGACGGCACAGGGAATCCGGGTGCCGTCCGACAGCCGCACCGCCGTCACGCGCCCGCCGGCCTTCTCCAGCGCTGTCACCGTGCTGCGGAAGCGGAACTCCGCCCCGCACGCCGAGGCCGCGGCGGCGAGGTTTACGGCGGCGAGGCTTGGGTCCGAGACGTAACCGGCATCCGGGGTGTACACGCCACCGAGCGATTGTTTCGCGTCCTCCCAGAATTCCTCGTCGTCGAGCCGCTTCGGCGGCCAATAGCGGCCGACGTCGATACCTGGAACGCGCTCGGCCAAGGTCGCGCTGTCCCATTCCTCGTAGGGAACACCGATCTCATCGAACAACGGAAGCCACGACGTACGCGGAGCCGCCTCGACGTCCAGCATGACCAGCCCACTCTTGCGGAACATCGCGAGGTCGCTGACATCGTGCCCGAGATGGCCGGCCCAGTCGAGCCAGCCGAAATGCGCCTCCCACGCCGTTGCCACCCCGGCGTTGGTGGAGAAGTTGAACCGAACGACCGCACTCGATGCCGAGGTCGACCCCTGTCCAGCCCCTGGGGCCCGATCGAGCGCGATAACCCGGTGCCCCGCCCGTGCAAGCTCAAGGGCGATCGACGAACCGATCACCCTGTGCCGATCACGACCGCATCGGTACTCAGGCGCTTACCGGGCACGGCAGGTCCTGAGGTAGCTGAGGAACGAGGCCTGCAGGCCGGTCACATGCGTTTCGCGCAGGACCGCGCTGGTGACGGCTCCGCCGCGGGCGGTCAGGCGGTGCAGGACGGTGGCCGCGTTCTTCGTGAGGTTCTGGTAAATGGCCAGGTCTCCGAGAAGCTCTCGGTCG
Source organism: Streptosporangium sp. NPDC006013 (assembly GCF_040614275.1). Lineage (NCBI taxonomy): Bacteria > Bacillati > Actinomycetota > Actinomycetes > Streptosporangiales > Streptosporangiaceae > Streptosporangium > Streptosporangium sp. NPDC006013. The sequence continues at coordinate 15,147 of NZ_JBEXUE010000023.1, read as the reverse complement.
TTGACGGTCAGGTGAAGCTTGGCGGCAGGCAGGCTGTCGCCAAGCTCTTCGAGCCGTGCGAAGACCTGACTGTCTTCACTGGCAACGCCGGGACTGCCCGCTCCGATGGTCTCGAAGAGCGTGCAGTCGGTGAGCCAGGTGTAGAGACTGAAAAGTCCGCCGTAGGAGTAGCCGAAAAGGCCGTGACCGCTCGTGGCTGTGCCGTAGTCGCGTTCGATTCGCGGGTGCAGTTCCGAGGTAAGGAAGCTCAGGAAGGCATCGGCGTGGGTGTCGCGTAGTTCGGCGAGGTACGCGTCGGCTTCTTCGTGTGTCCTCGCGCCCGCTTGAACTCCCATCTCCACGGCATCGATGAGCTCCTTGGCGATGGGCTCGCCAGGTGGCACGAGGTCTCTGTTGCGCAGCCGATCCCAGTGCTGCGCTTCCTCGCCTGCGTAGCCGACGCTGACTTGGATGTATGGCTGGATCTTTTGCATGGGGTCCATCTGGGTGACGATGAGCGGAGCCGTCATGCCCACGGCCCAGTTGCCGTCGAGCACGTAGACGACAGGCGCTTGCGTCCCGGCGGGATCGTAGCCCGGTGGCGTGGTGACCCAGACGCCGTAGTCATGCCCGCCGCCGGAACGCATTTCGAAGTAGTCGGTGTCGGCGAGGCAGCCCTGCCACATGGTGCTCATCGGAGGTCCTTCACAACTCGGCCGGCCTGGAGAACGAGGACGGCGTTGGCGGGGTCAGCGAACAGTTCGGGGTCTTCGAGCGGGTTGCCGTTCCAGAGCACGAGGTCTGCCTGCATGCCGGGAGCGATGACCCCCACCTCGTCGGACAGGCCAAGGATCTCAGCGTTGGTCTTGGTGGCTGCCACGAGAGCCTCCATCGGCGTCTCGAGCGCTGCACGCAACCTGAGCTCCTCGCCTCGACGGTCCTGAGCCGGACCGATGAGATCGGAACCCAGCCCGATCCGTACTCCGGCCTCCTTGGCGACAGCGAGCGCCTCCGCCATCCGCTCACGGACACCGATCACACGATCGCGGGTCGACTCGCCGAGGCCGGCTCCAGCGCTGTCATGCAGCAGTTGCTCGACGACAGCGAACGTAGGCACAAGGGCAACCCCGCGAGTGGCCATCAGGGTGGCCGTGGACTCGTCGAGGTCGGTGCCATGCTCGACACAGCGCACCCCGGCCTCGACGGCGTTCCGAATGCCGTCGTCGTTGTGGGCGTGAACCGTCACATAGGTGCCCCGTGCCGCGGCTTCCTGGACAGCGACGGCGATCTCCTCGACGGTGAACTGGGTGTCGGTCAGCCGGTCGTGCGCCCCAACCACCCCGCCGGTCACACAGAGCTTCAGGAAGGAGGCTCCGCGACGGAAGGCCTCGCGCACGTTGCTCCGGAGCTCGTCTGCGTTGCCCGACATCATGGACAGAGCGCACAGACCCGGAATGTGATGGCTGCTCCACAGCTCGGTGGGTTCCCAGTCGGCTCCGTAGTAGCCGTGCCCACCGATCTGGCACTGAACCGGTCCGCACGACAGGACACGCGGCCCCCTGACCTTGCCCTTCGCGATCGTGGTGACGAGGCCGCCGTCGACCCCGCCGGTGTCCCGAACGGTCGTGAAGCCGGCATCGAGCGTCGCGCCGGCCGTGGCGAAGATGTCCGCCGCGAGCTCAGCGGCACTGATCTGAAACGAGAACTGCGGCTGGATCAGGCTCGACAAACCCAGGTGAACGTGAGCGTCGATCAAGCCGGGCGTCATCGTCAGCCCCTCGGCATCGAGGCGCTCGCCGTGTGCGGCCGCGGCACCAAGCTCGGTGATACGCCCGTCTTCGATGGTGACGTTGACGTCGCTGGGGTCGCGACCCGATCCGTCGACGACCGCCGCGCCGACTACCTGAACACGTCCCAAGAGTCGTTCCCTCCGCCGTTGCGAGCAGGCTGCGACCATGTGTGACGTAACCCGGCACTGGCAGCGCTTCTTTTCCAATGGATAAACTGTGGGAGTGATCCTGTCAAGCACAGAACGCAAGAGCGACGCACGGGAGCGTCTCCTCGCTCGGCTTCTCGACGCCTTCGGCGAGGGCCTGCCCGCACCGGAAGTGTCGCTCCGTGAGATCGCCGCCAGGACCGAGACCAGCCACGCCCTCTTGCGATACCACTTCGGGTCACTCCCGGGTGTCTTGGCGGCCATGCTCAAGGCACAGCGATCCCGTGACAACGAGGCACTGCTCGAGGTCGCCCAGCAGGGCACCTTCGACGACCTCGTCATGGCGATCTGGCGGGCCTACACCCGCCCGGAGCAGCTGTCGCGTGTCCGCGGCTTCTTTCACGTCGTAGGACTGGCCGCGTACAGCCCAGAGGACTTTCGTGAGTTCATCGACTCGCTCGACGACCTGACCAAGGTGCTGGCCTCGCTCGCGGAACGTGGAGGGGTCGACACCGAGGAGGCGCTGACTTTGGCCACCGTCACCATTGCCGCGATCCGTGGCCTGCTCTTACAGGAGGTTCTGACTCCAACAGCTCACTCGGAGGACGCGGTCGTCCTGATCCTGCGCATGAGCAAGGCCCAATCCGTTCCACGGACACGCCCGGGGCATTGAACAGGGCGTCAGGTTCAGCCGCCGTCCAGCCCATCCAGCGGACCGCTTGCCGCGGTTGTTAACGACGCGCGAACGGTGACCCCCTGACGACGGCCGAATAGTGACCCCCTTCAGGCACTCTGGAGGGTGATCAAGGTGGAGGACTGGGCGGAGATCCGCCGGTTGTATCGAGCTGAGACGATGCCGATCAAGGCGATCGCCCGGCATCTAGGCATCTCGAAGAACACCGTCAAACGGGCGCTGGCGGCCGACGCGCCGCCGAAGTACGAGCGGCCGAGCAAGGGATCGATCGTGGACGCGGCCGAGCCGCGGATCCGGGCCCTGCTGGCGGAGTTCCCGACCATGCCCGCGACAGTGATCGCCGAGCGGATCGGCTGGGAGCGCTCGCTCACGGTCCTCAAGGATCGGATCCGTGTTCTGCGGCCGCAGTTCAAGCCCGTCGACCCGGCGTCGCGGACCACCTATCAAGCCGGTGAGCTGGTCCAGTGTGATCTGTGGTTCCCACCGGTGAAGGTGCCCGTGGGGGCCGGGCATCTGGCGAGTCCGCCGGTGCCGGTCATGGTCAGCGGATACTCGCGGTGGATGACGGCCCGGATGCTGCCCTCGCGCACTGCCGGGGACCTGTTCGCCGGGCACTGGTCGCTGCTGTCAAAGCTGGGTGCGGTGCCCAAGACGCCGGTGTGGGACAACGAGTCCGCGATCGGCCAGTGGCGGGGCGGCAAACCGCAACTCACCGCGGACGCCAATGCCTTTCGCGGAGCGCTGGGAGTGCGCATCCCGCAGTGCAAGCCGGGCGACCCCGAGGCCAAGGGCCTGGTCGAGCGGGCCAACGGCTATCTGGAAACCTCCTTTCTGCCCGGCCGTGAGTTTTCCTGCCCGCAGGACTTCAACACCCAGCTGACCGACTGGCTCCCCCTGGCCAACAGCCGTCATCACCGGCGCATCCAGTGCCGGCCGCTGGATCGGCTGCATGCCGATCTGGCGGCGATGGTGGCGTTACCGCCGGTCGCTCCGATCGTCGGCTGGCGCACCTCGACCCGGCTGACACGCGACCACTACGTGCGGATCGCCTCGTGTGATTACTCGGTGCACCCCTCGGTGAACCGCGCCGGGTTTCATGGAGACTCGGCTACTTGGTTTCTGCCGCGATGAGTGCGGCCTGTTGGTGACGGTAGTGGATCGCTTCGTACTCTGCGGGCGGGATGTTGCCGCAGGCGGTGTGCAGGCGGCGGTGATTGAACCAGTCGAGGTATCCCAGCGTCGCCAACTCGACGTCGTCCAGGCCCTTCCAGGGACCGTAGCGGCGGATCAGCTCGGCTTTGAACAGGCCGTTGAAGGATTCGGCCAGCGCGTTGTCGTAGGAATCGCCCCGGCTACCGACTGATGCGACCGCGCCGGTGTCGGCCAGGCGCTCGCTGTAGCGGATCGATAGGTATTGCACCCCGCGGTCGGAGTGATGGACCAGCTCAGACAGATCCGCGGACTGGTCGTGGTTGCGACGCCAGACGGCCATCTCCAGAGCGTCCAGGGCCAGATCGGTGCGCAGATGGGTGGCGATCTGCCATCCCACGACCATCCGGGAGTACACGTCGATGACGAACGCCGCATACACCCAGCCCGGCCAGGTGCGGATATAGGTCAGATCGGCGACCCAGAGCCGGTTCGGCGCCGGCGCGCAGAAGGTGCGGCCGACCAGATCGGCCGGCCGGTCGGCCTGGTCGCCGGCGATGGTGGTTGTCCGGGTCTTCCCGCGGACCAGCCCGACGATGCCCAGCTCGCCCATCAGCCGCTGGATCGTGCACCGGGCGACCACATGACCTTCGCGACGCAACTGCCGATAGATCTTGCGGGCGCCGTAGCAGGAGTAGTTGTCCTGATAGATGCGGGTGATCTCCGCCTTGAGCCGGTCATCGCGCACCGCTCGCGCAGACGGCGACCGGGTGCGGGCTGCGTAGTACGTCGAGGGCGCGGCCTGCAGAACCTGGCAGATCGGCTCGACACCCCACTGGGCGCGGTGAGCATCGATGAAGGCGTTCATCTGGGCGGTCGAGGGTCGAGTTCCCTCGCGAAAAAAGCCGACGCCGCCTTGAGGATCTCGTTGGCGCGGCGCAGCTCACGGACCTCACGCTCCAGCTCGGCGATCCGCTTGGCCTCATCGGTGCTGGTCCCGGGCCGCTGACCGCCGTCGATCTCGGCCTGCCTGACCCAGTTGCGCAGCGATTCCGACCCGATGCCCAACTGCCGGGCAACGCGGGTGATGACACCGAACGACTCCCCGGACTGCTCGGTGGACTCCCGCACCATCCGAACCGCCCGTTCTTTCAACTCCGGCGGATATCGACGCTGGGCGGGGTGCGACGAACCAGATCGACCTGACATGGGCTTCATCCTTTCCAACCGATGAAGCCTCCAGCAATCCCGGCGCGGTTCACTGCTGGCGGTGACCCGGTCGCTGGAGGCCGAGGCGATCAGCCAGGACGTGCTCGCGGGCTTGTCGTTGACCGACCCGGTGGAGCAGCACTTGGACGGCAAGCTGCTGGCGTTGGATTTGGACGCTACGCCATCCCCTCTTCCGCCCCCCGAGCAAGGCCTGCGACAGCTCGGCGACGTCCCCGATCTCCCCTGGTCGTGATCGCGGCGGAACCGCCCGGGACCTTCAGCGGAAGGAGCGGCGGTAGGCGGCCGGGGTGGTGCGCAGGGCGGTGTGGAAGCGGCGGCGGAGATTGACCGCCGAGGAGAGGCCGACGCGGGTGGCGATGGTCTCGACGGGCAGGTCGGTCTCCTCCAGCAGGGCGCGGGTGGCGGCCAGGCGGCGTTCCAGCAGCCAGCGGGCGGGTGGGACGCCGAGCTGGTCGGCGAACTGGCGGGTGAGGGTGCGGGGGGAGACGCCCGAGTAGGCGGCCATGTCCTCGACGGTGATCTGGTCGGGCAGGCGCGAGAGGAGCCATTCGAGCAGGGAGGCCAGGGAGTCTGGCATGGGGCCGGTGGTGGGAAGGGGAGGGTACTGGCGCTGGCAGCCTTCGCGGTGCGGACCGGCGGCGAGCTGGCGGCCGATGCGCATGGCGTGGGCGGCGCCGTACTCCTGGAGGACCTGGTGAAGGCAGAGGTCGAGGGTGGCGGCCGAGGCTCCGGCGGTGGCGACGTCGCCGTGATCGACGTAGATGACGGTGTCGTCGGGGATGACGCGGGGGTGGCGGGCGGCGAGTTCGTCGGAGAGTTCCCAGTGGACGGAGGCGCGGCGGCCGTCCAGGAGGCCCAGGGCGGCGGGGATGAAGATTCCGGCGCAGACGGCGATGATGCGGGCGCCTCGGGCATGGGCTTGGGACACCGCGTGGAGTACGGCGGGCGAGGGGGTGAGGGTCCAGCCCGCGATGACCACGGTGTCGGCGTCGTCGAGGGCTTCGAGGCCGCTGTCCACCTGGATGGGGACGCCGAGGGTGGTGGGGAGGGAGCCGGGGTGTTCGGCGCACAGGCTGAAGCTGTAGTGCTGGGGGATGTCGGGGCCGTGGTAGCCGAAGACGGCTGAGGCGGAGGTGACCGGGTAGAGCTCCTGGTTCGGGGCGACCAAGGCGACCACGCGATGCGGGCTGGGGGGCGTCGGGGGCGTTTCTGGGCAATCCAGGGGCATGGCGCAAATGTACCCAATGATGTCATTTGGGACACCGGTGCTCTGATCTGGAAGAATCCAGAATTGGGGCTCATGTGGACGAGGAGCTTCACCCTCTACTTCGGGGCCCGCACGATCTCGCTGCTCGGTGACGCGATGATGCCCGTCGCCTCGGCGCTGGCAATCGGGAAAGTCTATGGGATCGCGGGCGTCGGCTACGTGCTCGCGCTCTGGACCGCGTCGGCTGTGCTGGTCATGTTGTTCGGCGGGGTTGTCGCCGACCGGATCGGCGCCCGGCGCTTGATGATCGGCGCGGACGTGGTCAGGGTCGTCACCCAGGGGGTCGTGGCTGTCGCCTTCCTGGATGGTGCTCCGCCGTACGCCCTGTTGCTGGTGATGGCGTTCTTGTCGGGCATGGCCGCCGGGGTGTTCGAACCGGGCGTCAACGGCATGGTCCCCCTGGTCGCCAAAGATCCGCAGCGGGCCAACGCGACGCTGAAGATCGCCGAGGCGGTCACCCATCTGGCGGGTCCCGCACTGGCTGGAGTCCTCATGGTCGTCTCCGGGCCGGTCTTCGTCTACACGGTGGACGCCGCGACGTTCCTGGTCAGCGGGGTGTGCCTGCTGCTGGTCCGGGTCACCGTACCCAGGCCGGAGCCCTCCAACGTGCTGAGCGACCTGCGCAGGGGCTGGGAGGAGTTCAAGGCCAGGAGCTGGATGTGGTCGGTCATCCTGGTCTGGGTGTTCTGGGGAGTTCTGGTGGTCGGGCCGTACGTGCCGCTGTCGTCGCAGGTCATCGGGGCCGACTACGGCTGGGTGATGGCGGCGCTCGGCCTTGGCACTGTGCTGGGCGGGCTGGTGGCGATCAGGCTCAGGCCGCGCAGGCCGCTGGCGGCCGGGGCGGTGGCGCTGAGCGGGTACGTGGCGGTGCCGCTGACGGTCGCGCTCGAGCTGCCGCTGCCGCTGCCGCTGCTGATGGCCGGGCATCTGCTCGGGGGGTGCGCGTTGGCGTTCTGGTCGGTGATGTGGTCGACCAGCGTGCAGACGCAGGTCGCGCCGGACGTGGTGAACCGGGTCAACGCCTACCAGGTGGCCGGGTCGGTCGCGGGCATGGCAGTCGGGCAGGCGCTGGCCGGTCCGGTCACCGCGCTGGTCGAACCGCGCGCCTTCATGCTGGGGTCGGCCCTGGTGACGGTCGGCGTGGTGGCGGCGCTGCTGTTGATCAAGCCGGTCAGGCGGCTGGGCTGGGAACCTCAGGAGGCCGGAGGCCAGTCGATCTCGGTCTCGGCCAGCTTGTTGACATAGTTGGCCATCGCCTGCAGCTGGACGTAGGCGGCGAACAACGGCGTGTAATCCTCAGGCCGCTCGCCGTGCCGGCGGTGACGTCGGTGAGGTCGGTGAGGTCGTCGTGACTGCTTGCCCATGGCCGCCCCGTTCCGTGTCCGTGTGAGCCTGTGTCCGGACCTACACCTGGCAACCTCGAAGAGTAGGGGCGAGTGTACGAAACGTGGCGGCGACACTCGGGAAGACGAACGCTGTCGCGGGCCGTCGCGGGCTCGCCGTGCGGCGCACCCCTGCGCGCGCGTAACCCTGTCCGAAAAGTCGGAAAACTCCCCGGCCGCGGGGTGCGTTGCGAGCACTCGTCTCAGGATGGTGCCCTGGGCGGGTTCGGGCCGGTGCTGGGTGGCCACCAGGTCCATGAGCTGGTCGTTGACCTCCCGACGAAGGCTCCCGAATCACCAAGATCTTTCTCAGCGCCAACGGCTGTACCGGTGTTCCTCGACCCTAGTGTCGATGACTTCGGCACGGATCTGATCGAGATCGACTTCACCGCTCTCGCCGAGGCGGCGTAGGCGATGTAGGCGATCAGGACAGGCCGACAGGGAGCGGCCGAGGACACCGGTTCCGCGACCACGGCACAAGCTGGACGCGGCGGCCTACCTCAGGTGCATCGATGGACGGCGCATATCGGGAGCGCTCGGGAGCCCCGCCTCCTCTCCAGCCGAAAATGGCCCCGAAGGCCTGTCTCCCGCGCGGGTGCGCAGTGCGCTGATCCCCCGGCAGGCTATGTAGATGGTGAAGGAGATGGTGGTGACGTACGGGCTGATCGGGATGCTGCTGCCCAGTGCCAGCAGGATGCCGCCCAGCATCGAGGTGAGGGCGAACACGACGCTGAGCAGCGTGACGAGGCCGGGTGAGGCGCTGATCCGCATGGCCGCCGCGGCGGGGGTGACGAGCAGGGCGAGGACCAGTAGCGCGCCCACGACCTGGATGGAGACGGCCACCGACAGGCCGAGAAGGATCATGAAGAGCGAGGACAAGGTCCGGACGGGGACACCCCTGGCCGCGGCGACGTCGGGGTCGAGGCTGGCGAACGTGAGGGGCCGCCAGAGCACGCAAAGACCGATCAGGACCACCAGGCAGGTGCTGATCAACCAGGTCATCTGCACCGTGTCGACCGCGACGATCTGACCGGTCAGCAACCCGAACTTGTTCGCGGCCCGCCCCTTGTACAGGGCCAAAAACAGCACACCCAGGCCGAGACCGAACGGCATCAGCACCCCGATGATCGAGTTGCGGTCCCGGGCGCGCACCCCCAAAGCGCCAATGATCAGCGCCGCGACAATCGAGCCGGCCAGCGACCCCGCGGCGACGTTCACCCCGGCCAGTAGCGCTGCGGAGGCGCCGGCGAAGGAGAGTTCAGCGACCCCGTGTACGGCGAAGGGGAGGTCGCGCATCATGACGAAGGTGCCGATGACGCCGCCGACCAGGCCCAGCATCGCTCCCGCGATGAGCGAGTTGCGGACCAGGAACAACAGCTCGCCGTAGTTGTCGTAGTTGAAGATCTGGTGCCAGATGTCACCGGTCATGCTGCAGGCTCTCCGCCGTGGTCGTGGGAACCGGGGGCGCCGACGACCACGAACCTGCCGTGGACCTGAAGCACCTCCACCGGGCTTTCGTACAGGTCGGACAAGGTCTGCGAGGTCATGACCTCCTCAGGGGTGCCGATCAGAAACCGCCCTCCGGCGAGGTAGAGCACCCGGTCGACCATCTCCAGAACCGGGTTGATCTCGTGCGTGACGAACACCACCGAGGTGGCGCAGGAACGTCGCCGCGCGTTCACGAGGTCGGCTACCACCTGCTGGTGGTGCAGGTCCAGCGACAACAACGGCTCGTCGCAGAGCAAGATGGCCGGATCGGTGGCGAGAGCTTGGGCGACCCGCAGCCGTTGCTGCTCACCACCCGACAACACCGACAGGGGAACGTCGGCGAAGGCCGTGGCGCCCACGGCCTCCAGAAGTTCCCCCACCCGCCGACGGCTGCGTCGACCGCCGACGGAAAAACCCCAGCGGTGCCCGTCCACGCCGAGCCGGACCAGGTCGCGGCCCCGCAGTGGGGTCTGCGCGGCGACAGCCCGCTGCTGCGGAATATAACCGATCAGGTCACTCCCCCGGCGGGCCGGCCGTCCGCCCACCAGCAGCGTGCCCGCCGACAGCGACTGCTGACCGAGAAGAACGCGCAGGAAACTGGTCTTGCCTGATCCGTTCGGTCCCAAAACCGCGACGAACTCACCCCGCCGCAGATCCAGGTCCAGGCCCTGCCACAGGACCCGATCGCCATAGGCGAGCTCCGCGCCGGCGAGGCTGAGCATGACGTCGCCATCGGCCATCGCCTTCTCACCGTGCGAAGCCGTGACCTCAACAGGCTTGGTCATTTGGCCAGAGCGGCCTGGAGCGCGTCGAGGTTGGCGCTCATCCAGCCGATGTAGTCTTTGCCCTCAGGCAGGGTCTCGGTGACCGCCACCACCGGGATGCCGTTATCGTCGGCCGCCTTCTTGAGTTGCTCGGTCTGCGGCCCGCTCGTCTGCTCGTTGTAGACCAGGGCTTTGACCTTCTTGCCGCTGAACAGGGCGAGCGTCTCCCGCAGGGCCTGGGGGGAGACATCGTCGCCTTCCTCGATGGCCTCGCTGAACTCCTCCGGAGTGAGGTTCTTCAACCCCGCGGCCTCCAGGATGTACAGCGGGACGGGCTCGGTGATGGCCACAGCGGCGCCGTCCGCCTCAGTGGCGATCTTCGCCTCGTGTTCGACGAGCGGCTGGAGCTTCTGCTTGAAGGCATCGGCGTTGGCGGTGAAGGTGGCCGCCGAGGCGGGATCGGCCTTGGTCAGAGCCGCGGAGATCTGGTCGGCGATCTTGGCGACCGAAGGGAAGTCGTACCAGATGTGCTCGTTGAGTTCGCCACCGGCGGGTGCGGTCTTGCCGGAGACGGTGACGGCGTTGATGACCTGCGCGGAGGGGTTGCCGCTGGAGGCGAGCATGGTGTCGATGAAGTCGTCATAGCCGCCGCCGTTCTCGACGACCACCTTCGCCTTGGACAGCGCGAGCTGGTTTTGGGTGTTGGCCTCATAGGAGTGCGGATCCTGCGCGGGATCGGAGATGATCGAAGTCACCGCGACCTTGTCGCCTCCCACCTGCTTGACGATGTCGCCGTAGACGTTGGTCGAGGCCACCACGGTGACAGGCGTGGAGGGCGGCGAGGCCCCGGCCGCGGGGGACACCGGCTGCGGCGAGGGGGAGGAGGACGCGCCGCATCCGGCCATCAGCAGCGCCAGGGCACAGAGAGCGGCGGAGCGCATGAGGTGCATGCCGGACCTTCCTAGATCAATAACGGTTTTCATTTCAACCTGGTGCTTTCGTGGACAACCCTGTAGAAAGTGAAAACCATTGTCAAGCTGGAGTGGCGATCGACATGCAACAGGTGCCGTGGTGGCACACCCGACTCAACGAAGCCGGCATCCGGGCAACCAGAAAACGCGTACTGGTAATGGAGGTACTACTCACCGAAGCCCAGCCCATCACCGCCGCGAAGCTGCACGGCGAACTCCTGGGACGAGGCAACACCGTCGGCCTGACAACCGTGTACCGAGCGTTGTCCTCACTCGTGGACGCAGGACTCGCCCACGCCTTCACCCAAACAGGCGAGACCACCTACCGCGTCTGCGGCCCCACCCGGCACCACCACCTGATCTGCCGCACCTGCGGCCTGGTGACAGAAGAGGCGACCAAGAAACGACCAGACGGCTTCCGCGTCGAAGAGGTATACGGCATCTGCGGTGACTGCGCGGTCTTCCTCCGGCCGGCGAACCCGGGTTAAGGGCCCGGCCCCGGGAACTGCCGGCCGTCAACCCGATCCGGCCACCACCTCCGCACCACCCGCCGTAGCGACCCCAAACTGGTCGCGCAGGCCGAGCACATCCTCACCGAGGTACCCGGGGTCGAACGAGTCGGTTCGGTGCGGTTGCGCCGGCTCGGTCGCGTGCTGCGAGCCGAGGCCGACATCGTGGTACGCCACGACCTCTCGCTCTTTCAGTCGCACGCCGTGGCCATGGAGGCCGAACACCGGCTCATCCATGACCTGCCACGGCTACGCGCCACCACCGTGCACGCCGATCCCGACGGCCTGGACGGCACCGACCACCATGCCACCCTCCTCGCCCACCGGTAGCCGGTCAAGTGCCGCCCAGCCGATCACGACCGCCCTGGCCGGGCCGCGCCCAAGATGGGCCGACCAGACTCCGCTGAGCATCACCACGCGACATACGCGGTGATGCGGACCGCACCGAAACAAACCGGTGGTCGGGCTGAGGCCGCCGGCCGAGGTGGCGCAAGCAACAGAGCGGACGTGGACCTCGCCGGTCCGGTTGATCCAGCCCGCGAGCCGGTGGACAACAGGCGAGCCCTCAAGAGTGCAAATATGGTTATCATTTCCACTAGCCTGTATCGAACGCCGGCTCCGCACCCGGTTCGGCCGACGCGTGCGACCACTGCTCTTCCTGCTCGCCGTGGTCAAGGGCAACGGCATGACAGTCCAGCTCAGGGAAGGGAAGGGATCTTGGCAATCGCCCCGGGACCGCTCGAGACCGATTCCGAGTGGTCAGGTATCGAGGTGACCGTAGACGCGGGCGTCTGTGTCGGCGCCGGACAATGCGTGCTCGCCACCCCCGAGGTCTTCGATCAGGGCACCGACGGGCTGGTGGTCCTTCTCGACGAGACTCCGCCCCCTTCGCTACACGCCGCCGTGCGAGAGGCCGCACGTCAGTGCCCGTCCGGTGCCATCACCGTCGGCGACAGCACGGCCCGCTGAGAAGACACGCTCGGCGGTCGCCCACCGAACCACTTTCCGCCCCCGTCCAGAGCCGCTGAGGCGGCACGCGCCTGCCTCATGAGCAGCCTGGCTCCCCGAACGCCCACCACCGCAGTGCCCCCATATCAAGGAGAGCCATGTCCCGCCCATTCGACCGCCGTCGTTTCCTTCGCCAGGGAGCCCTGACCGCCGTGGCTCTGGCCGCCGGGCCTGGTTTGATCACCGCCTGCTCCGCTGATGGCTCCACCGCGTCACCGAAGGCCGCTGCGGCTTCCGGGACACCCCGGGCCGGGGGTACCCTCCGGGCGGCCTTCGTCGGTGGCGGCGCGTCCGAGACCCTCGACTTTTTCAACGGCCCCACCCCGCTGGACCTGGTACGAGCCCGCGCCTGGCACGGCACCCTCGGCAATCTCGACCCCGCCGCCGAGGACGGCGTTCGCTACGGGATTCTCAAGGGCATCGATGTGTCCGAGGACCTGTCCACGTACACCCTGCACCTTCGACCCGATGTCCGTTTCACCGATGGCTCCGCGCTGACCTCGGCCGACGTCCTGCACTCCCTGGCGACCCTTGCGGCGGGCAGCACGCTGCCGGTGTATCGGACGGCCTCGCTCAACTTCGACCTCGCTCGCGCGAAGGCGGACGGCGCCCTCAAGGTGATCTTGCCGACCGCTCGTCCGATCGCCGACGGCCGCCTGATCCTGTGCCAGGGCAATTTCCTCGTCGTCAAGGACGGAACGAAGCAGTTCTCCACCGGCATGCCGAGTTGCGGCCCGTTCACGCTCACCGAGTTCACCGCCGGGCAGGGAGCCGCCTTCACCCGCAACGACGACTACTACGGGGCCGCACTGGGGCAGGGACCCCACCTTGCCGGTCTGGAACTGCGCTCGATCGCCGACTCCGACGCCCGGGCCGGTGCGCTGACGAGCGGCGAGGTCGACTTCGTGCACGACCTCTCCCCTGTCACCGCTCGTACGCTGTCCGCCAACGAGAAGTTCGACCTCGTATCCTCCAGGAGCCCTTACCTGGTCGGCCTGTCCTTCCGGATGAACATGAACGTCAAGCCGTTCGACGACGAGCGGGTGCGCGAGGCGTTCAAACTCGCCGCGGACCGCGAGGCCATGGTGAGGACGGTGTTCTACGGCAACGCCACCGTGGGCAACGACCTGCCCTCAATGGGCTTCCCCGACTACGTGGAGGGGCTCGCGCAGCGGGCGCACGACCCTGACAAGGCCCGCTCCCTGCTCAAGGCCGCCGGCGCCGAGGGGATGGAGATCGTGCTGACCACGGGGCCGGAGACTCCGGGCATGGTCGAGGTGGCGACCCTGTATGTCGAGGACCTGAAGAAGATCGGGGTGAGGGCCTCGCTCAAGGAGCTGCCCGCCGGACAGCTCTTCGCCGACTTCGCCGCCTACACCCGGCTGCCGCTGGCCGCCTCGTACCAGGTGCCGGTCCCGGCTCTGTCGACCTACCAGATCGGCACGGCCGGTGGCGCGCCGTCGGCGTTCGGCTGGAAGCGCCCCGATGTCGACGCGCTCGTCTCCAAGTCCCGCGCGCAGAGCGAGCCCGCGGAGGCGAAGAGGATCGGAACCGAGGCGCAAAAGGAGCAGTGGGAGGACGGGAACACGGTGCTGCCGGTGTTCAAGCCCTACGTCAACGCCCAGGCGAAGGGGGTCACCGGCATCCAGGACGACCTGTTCGAGCAGTTCCCCGGTTTTTCCCGGGCAGCCCTGACGTGAGCTGGGCGGTCTTCGTCGGCCGCCGGGTCGTCGGCGCGGCCGTGCTGCTCGTACTGCTGTCCGGCGCGGTGTTCGCCGCCACGGCCGTGCTGCCGGGAGACGCGGTCAGCGCGGTGGCGGGCACCGATGCCTCCATGGCGGAACGCGTCCGGGTCCGGGCCGCCCTCGGCCTGGACCGGCCGGTGGCCGAACGGTATGCCCAGTGGGCACTCAGCGCGGTCCGCGGCGACCTGGGCACCGGATTCGTCGGGCATCGGCCGGTCGTGGAGGTGCTGGGAGCCCGGCTTCCCAACAGCCTGCTGCTGGCCGGCCTGACCCTCGTCCTCACCGTTCCGCTCGCGGTGCTGCTCGGCCTGTCGGCCGGGCTTCGGGCGGGCGGTACCGCCGACCGTCTGGTCTCCTCCCTCGCCCAGGTCGCGGCGGGGATACCGGAGTTCGTGTCGGCGGCGCTGCTGATCGCCGTGCTGTCGGTGCAATTGGACCTGCTGCCACGGGTATCCCTGGTGCCGTTGGGTGGCACCCCGCTGGAGGCCCCGCAGAGCCTGGTGCTGCCTGTGCTCACCCTCACCGCGGTCGCTCTGGCCACGGCCACCCGGCTGATTCGCGTCTCGGCGGCGGATGTGGCGGCCTCCCCGTACGTGGAGACGGCCCGGCTCAACGGGGTGCGTGGCCTGCGCCTGGCCCTGCGTCATGTGCTGCCCAACGCCGTCGGTCCCGCCGTGCAGGCCCTCACGCTCATCACCGGTGTGCTGGTCGGCGGGGCCGTGGTCGTGGAGAGTGTCTTCGACTATCCCGGTATCGGCCGCGAGCTTCAACGAGCCGTCGCGGCCAGGGATATACCGATGGTGCAGGGCATCGCCACGGCCCTGGCCGCGGTGATGCTGCTGATCCTGCTGCTGGGCGACGTCTGTGGACGGCTGCTCGATCCGGTGGGCGGGGATCGGCGGTGACGGGTGTCCTGATGCAGGAGGGGCGACTGCGGGCGGGTGGACCAGCAGGTACTGGTGATCAAAGTGGGCGTTACCCAGAGGATTCCTGTCAGTGCAGGTCAGAGGCATGATTACGTGTCA
>NZ_JBEXUE010000022.1:0-45141 GCF_040614275.1 Streptosporangium sp. NPDC006013 | reverse complement strand
GTGGCGGGACCCGCTGTTCTGCCGGAGGGCGCGGCGGGACCGGCCGCCCCGGCGGCGGGCCGGGTGCGGGCGCGGATGGAGGCGGCGTCATCGTCTGGACGGATGGCGCCGAAGGTCACCGTCTGCTCGCCGGGGGATTCCTGGTCATCCGGCGGGGGGCCGCCAGATGGCTCCTGGGGGGTGCCGGCGAGGCGAGGGTCACGGCCACCACCCGAATGGGGAGGCCTGTTGGAAGCCGATTTCACGGTACTCGCTCCGCTCGAACCATCTCGACCTCCTGGCCGACCTTCACGACATCACCGACGATCACGATCGCAGGGGGCCGAATCTCAGCCGCGCTTACGCGCTCCGCCACGGTGGAGAGCGTGGCGTAAAGAGCGCGCTGGGTCGGAAGGGTACCGTCCTGTACCACCATTACGGGAGTTTCCGGCGAACGTCCGTTATGAAGCAGCGTTTCGGCGATCACCCCGATCCGTTCGACCGCCATCATAAGCACCAGCGTGCCGCCGGATCTGGCCAGATTGGGCCAGTCGACCGTGGATCTCTCGTCGCCCGGCGGGACGTGTACGGAGATCACATGGAATTCCTGGCTGACGCCGCGATGCGTCACGGGCACGTTGGCGGCGGCCGGCACCGCGACCGGGCTGGTGATGCCGGGGACCACGACCACCGGGATGCCCGCGCGGGCGCAGGCGAGCAGCTCCTCGCCACCGCGGCCGAAGACGAACGGGTCGCCTCCCTTGAGCCGGACCACGAACTTGCCCTGCCTGGCGTGCTCGATCAGCAGCTCGTTGATCCTCTCCTGGGCCATGTAGCGACCGTAGGGGATCTTCGCGGCGTCGATCAGCTCGACGTCCGGGGAGAGCTCGTCGAGCAGGGCCTGCGGGGCGAGACGGTCGGCGACGACCACGTCGGCCTGGGCCAGCAACTGCCGTCCACGGACCGTGATCAGGCCGGGGTCGCCGGGACCGCCACCGACCAGGGCGACGCCCACGGGCTTGGTACGGTTGCGCCGGGCGTCGACCGTACCGTCCCTGAGAGCGCCCACCACGGCGTCCCTGATCCCGGCGGCGCGCCGGGGATCGCCTCCGGCGGTGATCGCCACACTGATCTCGTCCACCTTGCCGCTGGCGGGGGTCCAGGCCGCGGAGGCGTCCTTGTCGTCGGCGCGCACGCACCAGATCCGCTTCGCCTCGGCCTCCTCGGCCACGGCGGCGTTCACCTCGGGATTGTCCGTGCAGGCCTGCACCAGCCAGGCACCGTCGACGTCGCCGGCCTGGTAGCGCCTGGCCTCCCAGGTCACGCGGCCTGTCGCGATGAGATCGTCGAGGGCGTGCGTGACGCTCGTCGAGACGATGGTGACCAGTGCGCCCGCGTCGAGCAGCGCCGGAACACGCCGCTGGGCGACGCGCCCACCGCCCACGACGAGTACCCGCCGCCCGGAGAGGCGCAAGCCGAGCAGGTAGGGCGACATGGCGACCGATCTCCCGTTCACGAGGAATTGTGAATCATGACGTGCTTAAGAGGTAAACCTACCGGCTAACGACGCTCTCTTTGCTGCACCTGTGTTAACAGGTGTCAAGAGACGGCTGACTGTTGTCAACCGGCCGGCTTCAAGACTTCCGCAGGTCAGGCTTCCTTGTCTGTCACACCGGCGGAATCGAAGGTCGCGACCTCGTGCATCACCCTGGCCGCGGCGCAGACGAGCGGGTGGGCGAGCAGGCCGCCGGTGCCCTCGCCGAGCCGGAGTTCCAACTCCACCAGGGGGCGCAGGCCCAGGTGATCCAGGGCCGCGGCGTGACCGGGTTCGGCCGAGCGGTGCCCGGCCACGCAGTGGTCGACGACGTCGGGCGCCATCGCCGCCGCCGCCAGTGCCGCCGCCCCCGCGATGACGCCGTCCAGGATGACCGGCACCCGCAGAGCGGCCCCGGCGAGGACGAATCCGGCGATCGCCGCGTGTTCCAGGCCGCCGACCGCGGCCAGCGTCTCCAGGGCGGACACCGCGGAGGCGGCACCCGGCTCGCGCTCCAGGCCGTTCACCCGGAGTGCCTCGCGGACCACCTCGACCTTGCGTTCCAGGGTCTCGCCGTCGATACCGGTGCCCCTGCCGGTCACGGCCGCCGCTTCGTGCCCGGTGAACGCGCAGATCAACGCGGCCGAGGCGGTGGTGTTGGCGATGCCCATGTCTCCGGTGATCAGGCAGCGGGCGCCTCCGTCGACGAGATCGCGGGCATGGGCGATCCCGGCCTCCAGGGCCGCGACCGCCTGCTCGGGGGTCATCGCCGGTCCGCGGGACAGGTCGGCCGTACCGTACGCGACCTTACTGATCGTCAGTCCTGGCGCGGGGTCGAGGTCGGCGGCCACACCGACGTCGACGACCGTCACCGAGGCGCCTACCTGGGCGGCGAAGGCGTTGGCCACGGCGCCGCCCGCGAGGAAGTTGCCGACCATCTGCAGGGTGACCTCCTGCGGCCACGGGGTCACGCCCCTGGCGTGGACACCGTGGTCGGCGGCGAAGATCGCCAGAGCCGCGGGAACCGGGAGTGGCGGCGGGCTGACCGCCGCGGCCCCGGCCAGCCGGATCGCCACGTCCTCCAGCGCGCCCAGCGCGCCCCTGGGCTTGGTCAGGCGGTCCTGGTGGGCCCGGGCCTCGGCGACGGCCGCCGGGTCGGCGGGACGGATCGCCGCGATGGTCTCCTCGAGGATGGTCATGCGCTTCAGTCTCCTCCAGAAACCAGCCGGAAAAACACCAAAACCATCACGGGATCACCAGGCGATGCCGCTGAGCGCCTCCTCGTAGCGCTCGATGACCACGTCGGCCAGGCCCTCGCAGTCGCCGATGACGTCGGCGCAGCGGACGTCCAGGTTCGAGTGGCCTGCGGCGTAGGCCATGGCCTGAGCCCAGACGCGGTCGAGCAGGCCGCCGGCGAAGAGCAGGTAGGGCACGACGATCACGCGCTTGGCGCCGAGGCGGCGGCAGCGCTCGATGCCGCCGGGGACGCCGGGCGGGGTGAGGGAGACGAACGCCGTCTCCACGGTCATGTACTCGTGGGCGTGGGTCTCCCAGAAGAGCCGGGAGACCCGGTGCACGTCGGCGTTGGTCTCGGGGCTGGTGGAGCCGTCACCGACCAGGACGACGGCGGTCTCGCCGATCTCGATGTGCTCGGGTTCCTCGTCGAGCGGCCCGGCGGCGGCGGGGACCAGCCGGAGGCTGGCGACCTCGGCGGCGGCGTCGGCCAGACGCTCGGCGAGCAGCGCGAGGATACGGGGGTCGGAGCCCAGGGAACGGCCGTAGTCGCAGGTGAGCATGGGATGTCTCTCCCGCTCGCGGGCTATCGCGGAGGGAATGTCCGTGCCGAGCCACGTACCGCCGGTGAGACTCATGGGCTGGGCCACCATCCGATGGTGCCCGCGCGCGACCAGCGATGCGACGGAGTCACTGAGGCGTGGCCTGGCCTTGGCGATGTAGCCGCCGGAGACGTCGGCCGCCGTCTGGTCCAGGCGACAGCGGAGCCGGTGGATGAACCTACCGAATTCAGCGGATCCGTTGTCGTCGTGCGAGCCCTGCCCGATGAGCAGCAGCGGCGGTTTCATGGAAACAGGACTCCAATGACCTTGACCTGGGGTTACGCAGTAACGACTCGCGACAATATCCGATAATGACACCACGTGGGCAGGTAACGGATCGGTAAATTCCGCCTTTTCTCCTGCGGACCTGATGGACGGCGAGGATCGGATCGACCCCGGCGGGCGACAACCGTCCGCCGGCCGAGCCCTGTGGATCACGCGCCATGGCACGCTAGCCGGGCATGCCGTAGACGTCCAGCACGGCCACATCCGTGTTTCGCGCCCGACGCGCCTCCCCCTGCCGGATCAGCGGATGACGACGACCTCCAGCGCGCGCGGACCGTGCACGCCCTCCACCCGGTTCAGCTCGATGTCGCTGGTCGCGGAGGGACCGCTGATCCAGGTCAGCGGCCTGGACGGGTCGAGCCTGCCGACGGCCTCGGGAACGCCGGCCACGATCTGCCCGGCGCGCACGACGCACAGGTGGTAGTCCGGTACCAGGGTCAGCGCCCGGCGCCCCTGCCCGGGGCCGGCGTCCAGCACGATCGTGCCGGTCTCCGCGATCGCCACGGCGCACCCGGTGACGACACCGTCCACCCCGTCCAGCTCGGCCGCGCTCAGCGGCGGATCGTCGGTGACCGGCTCTGCGGGGACCCACTCGGGTGGCAGTCCTTCGGGGACGACCAACCGGGTGGCGCCCCGGCGGGCCAGCGCCGCCGCGATCGTCGCGGCCGCCTCCCCCTCGTCCACCACGTGCACGACGGCCCGGTAGTCGGCCACCCGCTCGGCGAGCAGTTCCACCAGGCCCGTCGGGCGGGCCGGGTCCGGTGAGGTGCGGTAGGCGCGGGTGATCTCGACCTCGCCGGCCCCGGCCACCGCGGAGCGGATCCGCGACAGGATCAGCTCCCTGCTGCCCGCAGCGGTCATTGAACGCCTCCGTCTGTACGGTCCCACCAGTCACGGAATGACTCGGGAGGAATATCGGGAATGTCGCGCGTGTCGGTCCAGGCCGACAGCGGGCCCGGCAGGCGTCCGGGGACGAACCTGCGCAGGCGGCCACCGAGCCGCTGAGCACGCGCCAGCCGCGCGGGGCGGTCGAACACCCATCCGGCGGCACGCATGCCCAGGCGCTCGACGCGCGCGTGGCGGACCTTGCCACGCAGGTGGACCAGGACCTCGGGAATGTCGATCGCGACCGGGCAGGCGTCGAGGCAGGCGCCGCAGAGGGTCGAGGCGTACGGCAGCGACGCGTCCAGCTTCGAGGCGGTGCCACGCAGCTGCGGGGTGAGGATCGCCCCGATCGGTCCCGGATAGACCGAGCCGTACGCGTGGCCTCCGGCCCGCTCGTAGACCGGGCAGACGTTCAGGCAGGCCGAGCAGCGGATGCAGCGCAGCGCCTGACGGCCGATCTCGTCCGCCAGCACGTTCGTCCGGCCGTTGTCGAGCAGCACCAGGTGGAACTCCTGCCCCTCGACCGCGCCGGTCCAGGTGGAGGTGTAGGGGTTCATCCGCTCGCCGGTGGAGCTCCTGGGCAGCAGCTGAAGGAAGACCTCCAGGTCCTGCCAGCTGGGCAGCAGCTTCTCGATGCCGACCACGCTGATCAGCGTCTCGGGCAGGGTGAGGCACATCCGCCCGTTGCCCTCGGACTCCAGCACCACCAGCGTGCCGGTCTCGGCGATCATGAAGTTGGCGCCGGAGATCGCGACCCTGGTGGAAAGGAAGCGCTCGCGCAGGTGGAGCCGGGCGGCCTCGGCGAGGGCGCGGGGGTCGTCCGTCAGGTCCGCCGGCGCGGCACGCCCCCAGTCGGCCATCTTCTCCCGGAAGATCTCGCGGATCTCCGCGCGGTTGCGGTGGATCGCCGGGACCAGGATGTGCGAGGGCCAGTCGTCGCCGAGCTGGACGATCAGCTCGGCCAGGTCGGTCTCGTAGGCGGTGATGCCCTCCAGTTCGAGAGCCTCGTTGAGGCCGATCTCCTGGGTCGCCATCGACTTGACCTTGACCACGCTGGTCTCGCCGGTGGCCTTGACCAGGTCGGCGACGATCCGGTTGGCCTCCTTGGCGTCGGCCGCCCAGTGAACGTGGCCGCCCGCCGCGGTGACCGCCTCCTCCATGCGCACCAGGTAGCGCTCCAGGTTGCGCAGGGTATGGTCCCTGATCTCCTTGCCCGCCCGGCGGAGCTCGGCCCAGTCGGGCAGCTCGCCGACCACGGCGGCCCGCTTGCCGCGGATCGTGTGGGTGGCCTTGCGGAGGTTGTACCTGAGCTGCGAGTCCCGCACGGCGACCGCGGCGTTCGCGGGGAAGGCCGGCATGCCGAGGAACGTGGCGCCCCCGCTCATCCGCGCACCGCCCTGCCGTCGCCGCTCTCCGTGGCGGCGAGGATCTCGGCGAGGTGCATGATCCGTACACCGGTGCGCTGGCGTCTGAGGGTGCCGCCGATGTGCATCAGGCAGGAGTTGTCGGCGGCGCACAGCACCTCGGCGCCGGTGGTCGCGACATTGTGCACCTTGTCCGCGCACATGGCGGCGGAGATCGCCGGGTTCTTCACCGCGAAGGTGCCGCCGAAACCACAGCACTCGTCCGCTCCGGGGAGCGGGACCAGCTCCAGGCCCCTGACCTGCTCAAGCAGGCGGGTGGGCCGGTCTCCCAAGCGGAGGCCGCGCAGCGAGTGGCAGGTCGGGTGGTAGGTCACCCGGTGCGGGAAGTAGGCGCCGACGTCGGTGACACCGAGGACGTCGACGAGGAACTCCGAGAGCTCGTAGACCTTCGGCACCGTCTCGGCCACCTCCGCGGCGAACGAGCCGGGCGGGGGCCTCTCCCCCGCGGGGGCCCCGGCGGCGGCCGGGGTGCGGGCGAGACGCGGGTACTGCTCGCGGACCATCGCGGCGCACGACCCGGACGGCGCGACGACCGCGTCGTACTCGGCGAAGACGTCCACGAAGTGCCGCGCGAGCCGGCTGCCCTCCTCGGGGTACCCCGTGTTGACGTGCATCTGGCCACAGCAGGTCTGCGCCCGCGGGAACTCGACGTCACATCCGAGGCGGCGCAGCAGCGTGACGACCGCTCGCCCGGTGCCGGGAAAGAGCGTGTCGTTCACGCAGGTGATGAACAGGGCGACGCGCACGGCACTCCTTTACGCTCATATGGTCTGACCATAGTATGGTCTGACCATATTCCCTCACAAGAGGAGGCCCCCTTGAGCGGTTGGCAGCCGGTCCGGCGCACCCGGGCGTTCGAGGATGTGATCGCCCAGATCGAGCGGCGCATCGCGGACGACGGGCTCACGGTCGGCGACCGCCTGCCCGGCGAGCGGCAACTCGCCGAGCAACTGCGGGTGAGCCGGTCGTCCGTACGCGAGGCGATGCGGGTTCTGGAGACGCTGGGCGTGGTGTCGTCGCAGGTCGGGCGGGGGCCGGACGCGGGGGCCTGCCTCATCTCCAAGCCCGCGGACGCCCTGAGCGACCTGCTCAGGCTCCACCTCGGGCTGTCGAACCTGTCGCTGGCGGAGGTCGTCGACGCCCGGCTGATGATCGAAAAGTGGTCCGCCGCGCACGCCGCGGCACACGGGGCGGACCTGTCGGCCCTGACCGCCGCGCTGGAGAGGATGGCCGCCTCGACGACCGCGGAGGAGTTCGTCGAGCACGACACGGCCTTCCACGTGGCCATCGCCGAGGCATCGGGCAACAGGCTGACCACCGCCATGATGCTCTCGCTGCGTGACTCGCTCCGCCGCTACGCGGTCGGCGCGGTCGAGCGCCTCGGCGACACGGCAGGGCTGATGGCCGATCACCATCGGATCCACCGGGCCATCGTCGCCGGGGACGCGGCGGGGGCCGCCGCCGCCGTCGAGGCCCACCTGCTGCGGGCCTACCCCGGCATCTCACGGTCCCCACGGACCGAGGAAGAGGGGCCTGACGGGCAGCACGGGCGGCTTGACCGAGTCGGCTGACCTGCAGGTGGCGCCCGAGCAGGAGACCAGGGCGTCGAGCTGCTGGTTGAACTGGGCGATCACGGAGAGCGGGGTCTCGGCGGCGATGTTGCGGAGCTGGTAAGGATCCGCGACGAGGTCGTAGAGCTGGTACTCGCCGGTGGAGTAGCGGACGAAGGTGTGCCAGGCGGTCCGCATGCCCTGGTAGGCCGGGACCGGAGTCTGGCGGGCCGAGCCCGGGTCCGTCGGGCGGTTGAACTCCAGCAGCACGTTCTGGCGCCACGAGGGCGGCGTGCGGCCCTGCAGGAGCGGCAGCAGGGAGCGGCCCTCGACGAAGTCGGGGAGCGTGACACCGGCCAGCTGGGCGAACGTCGGGGCCAGGTCCACCGTGGAGGCCATGTCACCGATGACGCGGCCCGCCGGCACACCGGGGCCGCGGACCAGGAGCGGCACCTTGATCGACTCGTCGAAGGGGGTGGTCTTGCCCTGGGCGAGCCGGTGCTGGCCCTGGTGGAACCCGTTATCGGAGGCGAAAAAGATATACGTTTCATCCAGCTTGCCGGAGACCCTGAGGGACTCGACCAGGGCACCCACCATGTCGTCCACGCCGAGCATCGCCCGGAGCCGGTCGCGGTAGTGCCGGTCGATCTTCTGGACCTTCCTGGCGTCGAACTGCGGGAGCGACCTGAGCCAGAGCGGCTCGGCACTGACGTCCGGCTGGTTGAAGGACGGGGTACGCGGGGCCACCGCTCCGGCGAAGGCGGCCTCGTGCCGGGGGGCGTAGTTGGCCGGGTTGTGCGGGGCGATCGGGGCGAGGTAGAGGAAGAACGGGTCGTCGCCCGGCTGGGAGACGAACGCCCCCGCCTTCGCACTGAGCACGTCGGCCAGGTAGTCCTCCGGCGCGAAGCCGTAGGCCCGCAGCGCGCCGTTCTCGTTGAGCGTGTAGCCGTACTCCTCGTAGAGCCTGCGCACCGGCACGTCCCACTCGTCCCAGCCGGGCGGCACGTAGGTGGCGGCGGTGGCGCCGCCGGGGTAGTGGTTGAGGTACTTGCCCATCAGGCCGGTGCGGTATCCGGCCGACTTCATCCAGGTCCCGAGCGTGGAACGTTCCAGGCCGGTTGTGTAGTACTTGGTGAAGCCGCCCTCGGGAGCGGTGTTGGTCAGCACTCCGTGGCTGTGCACGTACTGGGAGCGCATGATCGACGCGCGTGACGGGCAGCACCAGGAGTTCGGCACGAAGAACCGGTCGAAGCTGGTGCCACCCCTGGCAAGGAGGTTTGAGATGTTGGGAAATTTCTGGAGATCCCCCGCATCCAGGTCGTCAACGAGGACCAGCACGATGTTGGGCCGCCCCGCCGCGTGCGCCACGGCCGGGATCGCTCCCGCGACGGCGAGGGCAAGGAGAAAGATCAGGGAGAGGAGCTTGCGAGCTGCATAGAGCACAGATGGACGCTTCCCGGGAGACCGAATTTCGACACCTCACACTCGACCGACCAATGTAGAACGTGTTCTAATTGCGGGGCGTGTCCGGCCTTACGTTGCGAGGAGACCCGGTGAGTACCGACCTGAAACTCGGCCTGAACCTCGGCTACTGGCAGCGCGACGCCGACGACGCCACCGAACTCGTCCAGGCCGCGGAACGGCTGGGGTACGAGTCCGTCTGGACCGCGGAAGCCTACGGTAGCGACGCCTTCACCCCGCTGGCCTGGTACGGCGCGCGGACGTCCCGCATCAAACTGGGCACATCGGTGGTGCAGATCTCCGCCAGGACCCCGACGGCGACCGCGATGACCGCGATGACCCTCGATCATCTCACCGGCGGGCGGCTGCTGCTCGGCATCGGCGCGTCCGGCCCCCAGGTGGTCGAGGGCTGGTACGGCCGTCCGTTCCCCAAGCCGCTCGCCCGCACCCGCGAGTACGTCGAGATCATGCGCAAGGTCTGGCGCCGCGAGGAGCCGGTGACCAGCGACGGCGAACACTACCCCTTGCCCTACCCGGGCGGCGCGAACCTCGGCAAGCCGCTGAAGCTGATCACCCACCCGCTCCGCGACGAGATCCCCCTCTATCTCGGCGCGGAGGGCCCGAAAAACGTCGCGCTCGCCACCGAGATCGCCGACGGCTGGCTGCCGCTCTTCGTGTTCCCCGAGAAGATCGAGCGGATGTACGGCCCCTCGCTCGCCGGCGCCGGGCCTGACTTCGACATCGCCGCCATGGTCATGACAGTGATCACCGACGACGTCAGGGCGGCGCTGGACGGGGTGAAGATGATGCTGACCCTCTACATCGGCGGCATGGGTGCCAAGAGCCGCAACTTCCACGCCGACATCATCGGCAGGATGGGCTACGCCGAGGCCGCCGAGGAGATCCAGGCGCTCTACCTGGCCGGGCGCAGGGACGAGGCGTTCAACGCGATCCCCGACGAGCTGGCCGACGGCATCTCCCTGGTCGGCCCGCTGGGCCGCATCCGCGAACGCCTGGAGCTGTGGCGCAAGAGCCCGGTGAGCAACCTCCTGGTGATGGGTCCCCGCGACGAGACCTCCCTGAAGGCGATCCGGGACCTGGTCCTCGGCTGAGCCAACCCGCCCCCGCCGGGTGCCCCGCCGCCCCCTCCGGGGCGGCGGGGCGGGAGATCACTTCCGGGCGCCGAGTTCGTTGACCCAGCCGGAGCTCTCGTACGCGACCTTGAGACCCTTACGGGCGGGGATGAACACGGTGCGGGAGTCGGTGGCGCGGGGCTTCTCGTCCGGGCCGTCGTAGAGGAAGGCCAGCAGGCGCGCCCCCGACTCGTCGATGACCAGGGTGTGGTGGCCGTTGGCCGTGCTGACCGCGGTGCCCGTGCGGCCGAGCGGGTCGAGGACGCCCTGCTTCAGGACGAGTCCCGGCTGGGCGGCCAGGATGCGCAGCATCGAGGCGCGCGTGGCCGCGCTCGTCGGCATGGAGAGCAGGTGGCGCGCCCCCTCGAAGGCGAAGTCCGCGAACGATCCCTCGCGGTGCGCCGAGCGGAGCCAGCGCTCCAGTCCCTCGACGTCGCCGGGCAGCTTCTGCTCCTTGCCCAGGGTCAGCGTCTTGGTACCGATCTGCATTCCCAGGACCATGGAGAAGTCCTCGGTACGCGGGGCGGGCCACAGGGACGGGGATCCCTTGGCCTTCCAGGCCGCCTCATCGGAGTCGGTCTCGAAGGTGACCTGGACGTCCTGGTTGGAGGAGAGCCGCCCGTCCTTGCCGTCGGACCAGGATTCGTCGGTGTGGGCGACGACCGCGCCGGACCCGACGGGCTCGAAGGTCCGGGTGCGGTCGAACCAGTACCTGCCCTTCGGGGCGGTCTCACGCGCCGCCGTCTCCGCGCCGGCCAGCAGGAACGACCGGGCGTCAAGCGTGACCACCGGTGTGCCGGGCGTCGCGGCGGTGGATCCGGCGGAGGTCTGGTCCGGGTAGGCGAGCTCGGCGGTCCGGCCGCCACCCGGCCCCCGCAACCCGATCGTCCCCGTCACGACGGCCGGTGCCGTCACCGCTGCGGCCAGCCCGACGAGGGCGCCGACCAGTGCGACCCTCGGGGTGAGACGGAACCCCGGGCGGAAGGTGGGGCGGAACACGGACCGGGGCCGGGGCCTGGCCTCGGCGAAGGCGCGGGCGAGGTCCGCCTCGCGGCGGCTTCGGTAGGAGTCCTCGGTGAGGGCGTCCGGGCGTAGCGCGCGGACCCGCTCGTCAACGTCGTTCATCGGATACCTCCAGTTCGGATACCCCGGGCCTGGAACCCGGGGTGGGACGCGGCGCGGTGCCGCAGGGGATTGGTGAGGTGAGGTCGAGCGCCTGGGACAGGCGGCGGCGGGCGCGGTACAGGCGGACCGTGAACGCACGGGCCGAGCATCCGGCGAGCCGGGCGGCATCGGCCGGGGCGAGGCCGTACCAGCTGGCCAGGACCACGGCCTCGACGTCCTGCTCGGACAGGTCGGCGAGCGCCGCCAGCGCGGCCTCGCGCTCGGCGACCTGGTCGGCCACGTCGCCCGCCGGGGCCAGTTCGGCCAGCCGGTCGGCCAGCGCCCGCTTCCGCAGCCCGGAACGCCGCTGCGCGCGCAGCAGGTTGCGGGCGGTGCCGAGCAACCACGGCAGCGGAGACTCGGGCAGGCGTTCCAGCTGCCGCCAGGCGATCAGGAACGTCTCGCTGGCGACGTCCTCGGCCTCCTGCCGCTCGGCACGGAGCAGCGCGTAGCCGAGCACGCTGCGATAGTGCCGGTCGTACAGCGCGGTGAATCGCGCTTCTGGATCATCCACACCCAGTAGTGCCTTTCCACGCGCCCCGATCACCGGCGGAACGAAAAATCATCCGGCGCGTCCGATCCCCATGGTGCTCGCGCGGGTTCGTCCACGGGCCGGACGCGGGCGCCCTGTGCTGAAAGCCGGGCCTGCCCACCTCCGGCTGGGTTTGTCGGTGAATGCCGAACCGTTGCCCGGCGCCGGGCTGGCAGAATCCATCGGGTGACGATTCGGGTGCTCATCGCTGACGACCAGGAACTGGTGCGGACCGGGTTCCAGATGATTCTGGACGCCCAGGAGGACATGGAGGTCCTGGCGACGGCCGCCAACGGAGCCGAGGCCGTTGAGCTGGCGCGGCGGCTGCGGCCCGACGTCTGCCTGCTGGACATCCGGATGCCCAAGCTGGACGGCCTGGAGGCCACCCGCCTCCTGGCGGGACCGGGGGTGCCCAACCCGATGAAGGTGGTCATCGTCACGACCTTCGACCTGGACGAGTACGTCTACGGAGCGCTGCGCGCCGGAGCGACCGGTTTCCTGCTCAAGGACAGCGGGCCGACCCTGCTCATCGAGGCGATCCGGGCCGCGGCGGCGGGGGACGCGCTGGTGTCGCCCTCGGTGACCGTACGCCTGCTCGAACACCTGGCCCACCCGCGGGCCGGTGCCCGCCGGCCGCCCCGCGAGCCCCTCACCGAGCGCGAGCTGGACGTCGTACGCCTGGTGGCCAGGGGACGGACCAACCAGGAGGTCGCCGCCGAGCTGTTCGTGTCGCTGTCGACGGTGAAGACGCACCTGGGAAGCATCCAGACGAAGCTCGGCGCCAGGAACCGGGTGGAGATCGCCGCGTGGGCCTGGGAGTCGGGCACCGTGAGCTGAGCGAGCCGAGTTGGCCAAGTGGACAGAGTGGTCCGAGTGGGCTGATTAGCGAAAGGGCTGACGGGATAGAAAAAGGGCAGGTCCTCAGCGCATGGCGGGGGGAGATATACATGCGCTCTATCCCATCTCTACAGAAAAGGTCGGCTTCGGCCGTCTACTTCACCCTTACCACCCTGGTGGTCGCGACCGCCGCCCTGGCGGTGTTCGAACAGGCCCGTGGCCGGCGCCTCGTCCTGGAGATCTCGAAACTCGGCGGCGACCCCCACGCCCCCGGTGCCGACGCGATCTTCGGCGCGGTGACGGTCTTCGCCATCCTGATCATTTTCTTCGCCACGGCCGCGATCGCCGCCGTCGTCGCGTACCTGAACTGGCTGCTCCGTGCCCGGCAGTGCGCCGACCGGCCCGCGGTGGCCATCGTCCTGGCGAGCTGGTTCGTGCCGGTGGTCAACCTCGTCGCCCCCGTCGTGCTGGTCGACCGGCTGTGGCGGGCCTCCCGTCCGCCGGCCGACCGCCGCTCGCGCTGGCGGGTGCTGCTCGCCACCTGGTGGCTGAGCTGGCTGGTCGCGCTCACGCTGGTGCTGGTACGGCTCTGGCCGGGCGTGTCCCAGGCGGGCACCGGCCTGACCGGTTTCGGCCCGCCCGAGCTGACCGCCGTCACGGTCGCCGCACTGCTCTGCGCGGCGACGGTCCGGCAGATCACCGGGATCCAGACCGCGGGCGCCAGGCACCGGCGCCGAGTCCCGGTGCACCGTCCGGAGCGTGCCGGACGCCGGGGCGGGATGGGATCCTGGAGCGTGGCCGCGGCCTGGGGCAGGGAGTCAGTCCCAGGCCCTGATCAGCAGCCAGCCCTCGCCCGCGGTGTCGAACCGGAGCTCGTAGGTGCCGACCTGGCCACCGGTGGCGGCCTCGGCTCGCCAGAACCGGCGCTCGCCCGGATCACTGTCGGAGACCTTCCACCACTCGCGCGCGACAACCCAGTGGTCGAGAATCCGGTGGACCGTGTAGAGCCGGTCTCGCCAGACGAACTGGACGGGTCGTCCCTCGCGGGTCCACACCTCGACAGGGTCGCCGTAGAGTCGGTTCAAGACGCCTCTTCTCCCCGCGGCTTCGGATGAGTGCCCGGGGGAAGGCGGGCCTGCCGTGTCGAACATACGTTCTCATCGAGCCGGGCGCAAGTCACCCATCTGCCGTACCAGCGGGTTGGCGTCCACCGAGTTGCGGATGCTGAAGGTCACGCTGCCCGCGCGGTAGCGGTCGTCGGACCACTCGACGGGCCGGCCCTCGTGGGTGGTGGTGACCCGGCGCTGACGCAGCAGCGGGCTGCCCCTGCGCACGGCCAGCAGCCTGGAGTCCTGCACGCCGGCGGCCACCGCGTCGATGAGGTGCTCGCCGTAGGCGAAGACGAGGCCGACACTGTCGTAGAGGGCCCGGGTGATCGACTCGCAGCCGGGTTCGATCCGCTCGACGGCCGGGGCGATCCACCCCGCGTAGGTCGTGCGCTCCAGCATCACCGGCTCGCCTTCCAGGGAACGAAGCCGCAGCACCGACAGCACCGGTTCGCCCGGCTGGAGCGCCAGCCGGGCCGCCTCGGTGGCGTCGGCGCCCCTGCGACGCTGTTGCAGCACCTGCCCGCTGACCCGGTAGCCCATCGCCCGCGCCCACTGGGCGAAGCTGTGCAGCTCGGCGAAGCTCTGGCTGCGCTCGCGGCCGAGCACGATGCGCCTGGCCCCCTGCCGGGAGCCGACCAGGCCCTCGGTGGCGAGCACCGCGACGGCCTGGCGGATCGTGCCCCGGGAGGCCGCGAAGCGGGTGGCCAGATCGGCCTCCGAGGGCAGCTGGGCCCCCACGGCGTACTCACCTCGCATGATCGCGTCGCGCAGCCTCTCCGCGATGCCCAGGTAACGGGGGGTCACACCCGGTTCCTTTCTCCCGAGCCCCCGAACGACGGGATTCCTTCCCCTGTGCCTTCCAACACCCGCACCCCCTTCAGGACACCCGCGAACGTCCGGCGACCGCGCAATCCCGCCTCGCCGCTCAGAACCGTCCTCGCATTCGGCCCGGCATCCGACTCTGTTCCCACCGCGGTTCCCGCTCCTGTTCCCACGCCTGTCCCCGACGGTGGGCGCGATGGCGCGCCGCTTGGCTGCGCGCACCGACCGACGAGACCGACCTCCACCCTAAACACCCCTGAATCACCCACACAGCTGCGATTTTCGCATTTCACCCATGTACTCCATGCGTTCACCAAACAGCAACTTATTCACGGCATACGAGGTCTAGCTTGTTTGTACAAGTTCGTCTACTTTCGTGAAATATTGCGCGACACCCCCTTGGGAGACACAGTGATCGCATCCCGAGTTCGCCTTGCAGGTCTGGCCGCTTTCCTCCTGGTGGGAGCCACCGCGTGCGGGGCCGCCCCCGGCACGTCGACCCCGTCGGGAGCCGCCTCCGACGGAGGCTCCGCAGCCGGCGTGGACGCCAGAACCGCCACCTCCGCGGCCGATTTCGGCGGGCTGGACAAGCTCGTCGAGGCCGCCAAGAAGGAGGGCAAGCTCCACGTCATCGCCCTGCCGCCGGACTGGGCCAACTACGGAAAGATCATCGAGGCGTTCAAGGCGAAGTACGGCATCGAGATCGAGAGCGAGACGCCCGACGCCGCCAGCGCCGACGAGATCAACGCGGTGAAGACCCGCAAGGGCCAGGACCGCGCCCCCGACGTTCTCGACATCGGCCAGTCCTTCGCGATCAGCGGCGCCGCCGAGGGCCTGTTCGCGCCGTACAAGGTCCAGACGTGGGACAAGATCCCCGAGAACCAGAAGGAGCCCTCCGGCCTCTGGTTCAACGACTACGGCGGCTACATCTCCATCGGCTGCGACGCCAAGAAGATCGACAAGTGCCCGGAGACCTACGCCGACCTGCTCAAGCCCGAGTACAAGGGCAAGGTCGCCATGAACGGCAACCCGACCAAGTCCGGCTCGGCGTTCGCGGGCGTGTACGCGGCGGCCCTCGCCAATGGCGGCTCCTTCGACGACATCCAGCCGGGCCTGGACTTCTTCAAGAAGCTCAAGGAGGCCGGAAACTTCAACCCCGTGGAGACCACCCCGGCCACCATCGAGAAGGGCGAGACCCAGATCAGCATCGACTGGGACTACAACAACGCCGCCTACGCCCCCAAGATGGCCGAGAAGGGCCTCGACTGGAAGACCGTCATCCCCAGCGACGGCAAGTACTTCCAGCTGTACGCCCAGGCCATCAACAAGGACGCCCCGCACCCGGCCGCCGCGCGCCTGTGGCAGGAGTTCCTCTACAGCACTGAAGGCCAGAACCTCTACCTCGGGGGCTTCGCCCGCCCGGTCCTGCTGCCCGCCATGCAGGCCGACGGTTCGGTCGACAAGACCGCCGAGGCCAACCTCCCGCCGGTCGACGGCGAGCCCACCTTCCCGTCGGAGGCGCAGGTCAACAAGGCCAAGGAGGTCCTGGCGAACGGCTGGGGCGCCGCGGTCTCGGGATGACGGCCCACACGGTCACGGCCGCCGCCCCGCGCGGCGGCCGCGGCCGATCCAAGAACTGGCTGGGCGCCCTGCCGCTGCTGGTCGTGGTGACCGTGGCGTTCGGCATCCCGGCGGTCACCCTGCTCGTCGGGGCGTTCACCGTCAGGGACCCGGCGACCAGGGTGTCGTCCATCGGTACCGCCAACCTGTCCAGGAGCCTGCAGGGCGCCTACCTCAACGCCCTGCTCAGCAGCGTGCAGCTGTCGGCGGTGGTGGCGGTGGTCGCCGCGGTCCTCGGGACGTTCCTGGCCCAGGCCGTGATCACTTCTCGCTTCACGGCGCTGCGCGAGGCGGTGCTGACCTTCTCCGGCGTGCTGGCCAACTTCGGCGGCGTGCCGCTGGCCTTCATCTGGATCGCCACCCTGGGCAACTCGGGGGTGCTCACCACCGCGCTGGGCATCGGCCCCGGCGCGCTGTACAACTTCTGGGGCCTGGCCCTGGTCTACCTGTACTTCTCGGTGCCGCTGATGGTGCTCGTGGTGACCCCGGCGCTGGACGGCCTGCGCCCGCAGTGGCGGGAGGCGGCGCAGAACAGCGGCGCCACCACCTGGCAGTTCTGGCGCCACGTCGGCATCCCGGTGCTGACCCCCGCGCTGCTCGGCGGCGTCGTCCTGCTGTTCGGCGGCGCGTTCGCCGCCTACGCCACCGCCGCCGCCATGGTCGGCAGCACGGTCCCGCTGGTCACCCTGCAGATCGCCGACGCGCTCACCGGTGACGTCCTCATCGGCTACGAGAACATCGCGCTCGCCCTGAGCCTCGACATGATCGTCATCGCGCTGCTGGTGATGGCGGTCTACCTGCCGCTGCAGAGGAGGAGTTCCCGATGGTTGCGGTAGCCGCCCTGCCCGACGTCACTCCCGGCGGCCCGGGCCCCGTCGCCCGCCCCGGGCAGCGACGGGCCTGGCGGGGGGTCGCGCTGGTCGTCGCGGCGCTCTACTTCGTCGTGCCGATGGCCGTGTCGTTCTGGTTCACCGTCTACTCCGAGGGGCAGGGCTTCTCGCTCGCCGCCTACGGCCGGATCCTGTCGGCGCCCGGCTTCCTGTCCAGCCTGCTGCTCTCCCTCGGGCTGGCCGCCGCCACCATCGTCGCGGTGCTGCTGCTGACCCTTCCGGCGATGCTGGCCGTACGGCTCGGCGCGTCGAGGCTGGGGCCGGTGCTGGAGCTGATCGCCACGCTCCCGCTGGTCGTGCCGCCGATCACCTACGTGGTCGGCATCAGCACGGCACTGCGCGGCGGCATCGACGCGCTGGCCGCCACACCGCTCTGGGCGACGCTGATCGCCGTCCAGGACGAGCGGTTCCCGATCGTGCTGGTGCTGGCGTACGTGGTGCTGACGCTGCCGTTCGCCTACCGGTCGCTGGACGCCGGGCTGCGCGCGATCGACGTGCGGACCCTGGTGGAGGCGGCCCGCAACCTGGGCGCCTCGTGGCCGTACGTGCTGTTCCGGGTGATCATCCCCAACATCCGCTCCGCCATCGCCAGCGCCTCGTTCCTCACCCTCGCGCTGGTGCTCGGCGAGTACACGGTCGCCGCCCTGCTCGGTTACCAGACCTTCCCGGTCTGGATCGTCACCATCTCCGGGAACGACGGGCAGCTCTCCGTGGCACTGTCGATCATCAGCCTGCTCCTCATCTGGCTGCTGCTGCTCACCCTCTCGGGTGCGGGAAGGAAGCGTTCGTGACCGTCGAGTTCCGAGGACTGCGCCGTGCGTTCGGCCGTACGGTCGCGCTGGACGGCCTGGACCTCACCGTGGAGCAGGGCGAGCTGATGGCCCTGCTCGGCCCGTCGGGCTGCGGGAAGACCACGGCGCTGCGCTGCGTCGCCGGGTTCGAGCACCCCGACGCCGGGGCGGTGCTGGTGGACGGCAAGGACATCACCCGGGTCCCCGCCAACCGGCGGGACGCGGGCATGGTCTTCCAGTCCTACAGCCTGTTCCCCAACCTCAACGCCAGGGACAACGTGGCCTTCGGGCTCCGGGTCCGCAAGGTGCCCACCGCCAGACGGCACGCGCGGGCGGCCGAGTTGCTGGAGCTGGTCGGCCTGCCGGCGCACGCCCAGCGCTACCCGCACGAGCTCTCCGGCGGCCAGCAGCAGCGCGTCGCCCTGGCCAGGGCGCTGGCGCTGGAACCGCGCGTGCTGCTGCTCGACGAGCCGCTGTCCGCGCTGGACGCCAAGGTCCGTGTCACGCTCCGCGAGGAGATCCGCCGGCTCCAGCTCGAACTGGGCATCACCACCATCTTCGTCACCCACGACCAGGAGGAGGCCCTGTCGGTCGCCGACCGGGTCGCGGTGCTGCGCGCCGGGCGGCTGGAGCAGTGCGGTCCCCCGGCCGAGGTCTACGACCGGCCCGCCACCCCGTTCGTCGCGGAGTTCGTCGGCGCGATGAACCACGTCCCCGGCCACCTGTCCGGTCAGGAGGTCACGGTCCTGGGCCGGCTCATGCCGGTGGACGGCCCGCTGCCCTCCGCCTCCGACGTCGACGTGCTGGTCCGCCCCGAGGCGGTGCTGGTCACGCCCTCCCCCGAGGGAAGTGCCACGATCGTGGCCTCGTCCTTCCGCGGCTCGGTCGCGCGGCTGCGGGTGCGGCTGGGCGAGCTGGAGATCCTCAGCGACGTACCGGGACACGACGCGGTGCGGCTGGCGCCGGGGACGCGGGTGGACGTCGCCCTCGTGCAGCGGCCCGTCCTCGTCGCGGCGCGCACCGCCCCCGCTCTCCCTGAGCCCCCGGAGCTCTCGGGGCCCTCGGGGCCGGATGCGTCCGAGGCGTCGGAGGATCCCGCGGGTGTCGGGTGAGCTCCGCGCCGTCCTGTTCGACATGGACGGCACGCTCGTGGACACCGAGGGAATGTGGTGGCAGGCGTGCGCGGCGGTCGCCGCGGAGTCGGGTCTGGAACTGGCCGAGGCCGACACCGGCCACGTGCTCGGCCACCCGGTCGAGTACGTGGCCGCCCACCTGGTAAGGCGCGCGTCGTCCACCGCTTCCGGCGCGTCCGCGCTCCCCGGTGGAGCGGACACCGTCGAACGGGTGGGGGCGCGGCTCACCGACGCCTTCGCCGAGCGGATCGCGGGCGGGGTGACGCCGCTGCCCGGCGCGATCCGGCTGCTGGACGACCTGGGCGCGGGTGGCGTACCCGCGGCGCTGGTCAGCGCCTCCCCCCGGCGCATCGTGGACATGGTGCTCCAGACCGTCGGGGCCGAGCGGTTCACCCTGGTCGTGGCCGCCGAGGACACCGCGCGCGGCAAACCGCTGCCGGACCCCTACCTGCGGGCGGCCGCCGAGCTGGGCGTCGACCCCGGCGAGTGCGTGGCGGTGGAGGACAGCCCGACCGGGCTCGCGGCGGCCCGCGCGGCCGGATGCCGGGTGGTGTCGGTCACGGGCGGCATGGCCCGGGAGGGCGTGCTGGCCGTGGACGGCCTGGAAAAAGTGGACCTTCCGCTGTTGCGACAGCTGGCGAGCGGCCAGAGATCGATAGGCTGAACCACTCATGTGATGGCGTACGCGGTTAGGTACAAAGGTGAACAACCTCAGTCCCGACGAACCACTACAGATAGGCCGATACCGCTTGCTCAGCAGGCTGGGCCGCGGCGGGATGGGCACGGTCTATCTCGGCGAGTCCCCCGACGGGCAACAGGTCGCCATCAAGGTCATCAACTCGGAGTACAGCCAGCACGAGCGGTTCCGGATGCGGTTCCGCAGGGAGGCCGACGCCGCGCAGCGGGTCCGCAGGTTCTGCACGGCCGCGGTCATCGAGGCGGCGCTCGACGGCGACCAGCTCTACGTCGTCACCGAGTACGTCACCGGCCCCAACCTGGAGGAGGCGGTGGAGTCCGGCGGGCCGCTGCACGGCTCCAGCCTGGACGCGCTGGCCGTCGGGGTGGCGACCGCGCTGACCGCCATCCACGCCGCCGGGGTGGTGCACCGCGACCTCAAGCCCTCCAACGTGCTGCTCTCCCCGGTCGGCCCCCGCGTGATCGACTTCGGCATCGCCCGCGCGCTGGACACGCTCAGCGGGATGACCGGGACCGGGGAGATCCTCGGCACCCCCCGCTACATGGCGCCCGAGGTGCTCCGCGGCGAGCCGGTCTCGGCCGCCTGCGACGTGTTCTCGTGGGGCTGCCTGATGGCCTTCGCCGCGAGCGGGCGAGCTCCGTTCGGCGGCGAGGCGCTGCCCGCGGTGCTGTACCAGGTGCTCAACACCGAGCCCACCCTGGAGGGCATGGAGCCCGCGCTGCGCGAGCTGGTCGGCTACGCCCTGGCCAAGGACCCACGGCACCGGCCCACCTCCCAGCAGCTCCTCGACCACCTGGTGGGCCGCTCCGCCGCGCCCGAGCAGACCGCCCACTCGGTTCAGGCCTCCTGGCAGGGGCAGCCGGCAGGACCCGCGAACGCCCCGGGGACCGGCGACCTCCGGTGGACCCCCACCTCGATGTCCTCCCAGCCCGGCTACACGATCTCCGGCAACCCGCAGACGGGCCCCGGCCACACGCTCCTGGGTCCGCAGAGCGATCTCGGGATCTTTTCGCGCGAACAGTCGGCCAAGCGCCGCAAGCTGGTCATCGGAGCGGCCGCGGCGGCCCTGGTGGTGGCCGGCGCGTTCGGCCTGAGTCTGGTCCTGTCCCCCGGCGGCCCCCCGGAGAACCTCACCCTGCTCTACCAGGACGACTTCACCCAGAGCGGCACCGGCTGGAGCGGCGGCGCCTACAATCCGCTCGCTGACACCTACGGCTACGGCTACGCCCCCGACGGCTACTACGCCATCGACGTCAGCGGCTACTCCCCCATCAAGCGGGAGCAGGCCCCGATCCCCTTCGTGCCCACCCCCCCTGCCACCCCCGACCCCACAGCGAGCCCCACACCGATCACGCCGAGCCGGATCCTGCTCGGCACCGACATCACGATCCGCTCCGGCAGCATCGGCATGGGCGAGTACGGACTGTTCTGCCGGGGTGAGGACGACAACAAGGCGACCCGGTACGAGTTCCTGCTCGACACCGCGGGGAACGCCCGCATCCGCAAGACCGTCAAGAGCGCCGGGGGCGAACTCACCAAACCCGTCAAGGTCGACCTGCCCAAGGGGAAGACCGCCCGCCTTCAAGCCGAGTGCACCGGGGTCGACGGGGGCGTGCAGCTCAACATGTGGGTCAACGGTGATCGGACGCAGTCCTTCCTCGACACCAACCCGCTGCCCAACGGCCTGGTGGGCGTGATCGCCCGGGTCGGCGAGAACAGCGACGCCGTGCTCAGGACCGCGTTCGACAACTTCACGCTGCACGGCCCCGCCGCCACCGGACAGCCCTGAGTGATCCGCCCGGTGTCGGGGACGATCGGGACACTGACGGGACACTGACAGATCGAAGGAGTTCAGCACGATGCATGCCATAGCCGTCTCCGCCACCGGCGGCCCCGAGGTTCTCACCTATGTCGACGACCATCCGGACCCCGAGGTGAACCCCGGGGAGGTCCTGGTCGACGTCGCCGCCTCCGGCGTGAACTTCATCGACATCTACCACCGGATGGGCCGTTACCCGCTCTCCCTGCCCTTCATCCCCGGTGAGGAGGGCGCGGGCACCGTCGTCGCGGTCGGCGAGGACGTCCACGACGTCGCCGTCGGCGACACCGTCGCCTGGGCGTCCGTGCCGCGCAGTTACGCCTCCAGGGTCGCGGTGCCCGCTTCCAAGCTGCTCTCGGTACCCGAGGGGGTCGCGCCCGAGGCCGCGGCGGCCATCACGCTCCAGGGACTGACCGCGCACTACCTGACCCACTCCACCTACGCGGTGAAGGCCGGTGACGACGTGCTGGTGCACGCCGCCGCCGGTGGCATGGGCCTGTTGCTCACCCAGATCGCCAAGCTGCGCGGCGCCCGGGTGATCGGCACGGTCTCCACCGAGGAGAAGGAGGCCCTGGCCCGCCAGGCGGGCGCCGACGAGGTGCTCCGCTACCGGAACTTCCCCGACGCGGTCCGCAAGCTGACCGGCTCCGGCGTGCACGTCGTCTACGACGGCGTGGGCGCGGCCACCTTCGACGAGAGCATCATCTCGCTGCGCCCGCGCGGCATGATGGCGCTGTACGGCCAGGCCAGCGGCCCGGTCCCACCCGTCGACCCGCAGATCCTCGCCAGGAACGGCTCCCTGTTCCTGACCCGCCCCAGCCTGAACGCCTACATCGCCACCCGCGACGAGCTCGTCTGGCGGGCCTCCGAGATCTACGGCTGGGTGGCCGACGGGCGGATCCGGGTGCACATCTCCAACCGCTACCCGCTGGCGGAGGCCGCCCGCGCCCACTCGGACCTCGAATCCCGCCGTACGACCGGCAAGGTGCTGCTGATCCCCTGACGGGCGTGCGGGAACGCGCGAAGGCGCGTTAAACGGCGTCGACCCGGGCCCGTCGCCCTGTTCTTCGGTGACGGGCCACCGGGGCTCCGCGTACGGCGGGGGCGGTCAGCGCAGCGGCTGGGCGGGCCAGTCCAGCAGCCGGGCGCCCAGGACCGCCGTCTCCAGGGTGAAACGCTGGGTGGAGTCGTCCGGTGAGAACCCGGTGAGGCGGCGGATCCGCTCCAGCCGGTAGGTCACCGCCCGGGTGCTGACGCCGAGCCTGCGCGCGGCGGCGGTCTGGTTGCCCTGGGAGGCGAAGACCGCCTCCAGCGTGGCGAGCAGCGGCTCGGGACCGCCCCGCGCCTCGAGCAGCGGGCTGAGCACCGTCGTCACCAGGTCCTCGATGGCCGCCCGGTCCCGCAGCAGCACCGGGAAGACCAGCAGGTCGGCGGCTTTCAGCACGGGGGCGCGCAACCCCAGCCGGTCGCCGAGCTCGATGGCGTTGGCACCCTCGCGATAGGAGGCGACCACCCCGCCGGGGCCTCGGTGTGCCCTGCCAAGACCGACCCGCCAGCCGGGCGCGAACAGCCGGCGGACGTGGTGGGTGAACTCGCCGGTCGCGGCGGCGAGGCCGCCCGGCGCCACGCAGACGAGCATCCCGTCCCGGACCGCGACCAGCACGTTGTGCGAGCCGAACCGGGCGATCAGCGCGTCCTCGATCCGCCGGGCCGTCCCCTCGGCGAGCCCGCCGTCCGCATCGGCGGCAGGGCGGGCGACGGCGACCGCGTAGCTCTCGGCCAGGCGGAGGCCGAAGTGCTCGGCCCGTTCGGCGAGCCGGTGGACGCGCCCCTGGAGCAGGTCGTCGACGAACTCCCGGCGCGCGAGCTCCTCCTGGCGCAGCGCGGACCGCTGGGCGTCCTCGTACCCCTCCATCAGCGCGGAGACCGTACGCCGCAGGGCCGGAAGCGGGGCGGGGCTCACCGACTCGGCCATGGCCAGTGCCGCCTCGACCAGGGCACGGACGGACACGCCCCGCTCCGCGGCCAGCGCACCGGCGGCGCGGCAGTCGTCGAGCTCGGCTCTGCCCGGCGGCCTGCCGGTGGCGGCCGCCTCCCTCAACGTCCGGAGATGGCCGCCGAGCAGCTCGTCCATCAGACTCCCACGTCACGCCTGTCGAAGGCCGGTATCGCGGTCAGCACCAGCGCGACGATCGCCCCTACCAGCACGAGATACTCCCACGCGGGAAATCCCTGCTGGATCGGCCGTCCGTCGAGGTAGTAGTGGAACGGCGAGATCCAGCGCAGCCAGGACACCCCGTCCACGTCCCTGCCCATCGTCTCGACCACGTAGCCGGCCACCGCGACCACCCCGACCACCGCCAGGGCGACCCCCCTGCGTCCCGTCAACGCGCCGACGGTCAGACAGAGCGTGCCGAAGAAGAGGGCGAGCAGGAAGACGCCGGTGTGACCGGCCAGGATCCGGTCGGCCGGAACGCCCATGCCGACGGCCGAGGTCAGGCCGAGCACGACGAGGAAGGTGACCGCCGTCACGCCGAGCAGGGCGAGGGCGAGGGCGGCGAAGCGCTCCAGGACCAGCCGCCTGCGGGTGATCGGGAGGGTGAGGGTCAGCTCCAGGGTGCCCGTCTCCTCGGGCTGGGCGATCGCCCGGTTACCGATCACCGCGGCGCACATGATGAACAGCATCGGCCCGAACAGCTGGTAGACCAGCGTCTGCAGGTAGCCGGGGCCGCTGGTGAAGCCGTCCTCCAGACCGCCCATGAGGTCGCGCATCGCCCCGGGGAACTTGGTCAGCGCCACCTGCCCGTAGAGCTCGGGGTTGCTCACGATGGTCGGGTAGTACGCCAGGTACAGCCCGAAGAACGCGCTGATCCCGATCGTCCAGCCGAGCAGCGCCCGCCGGTAGTCACGCAGACTCTTCGACACCAGCGCGGGCATGACGCGCCTCCTCATCGCTGTAGTAGGTCAGGAAGATCTCTTCGAGGTCGGGCTCGGCGCTGACCATGTGCACCACGGTGAACCGCGCCGCCGCCTTGACCAGCGCGTCCGGGCGGCCGTCGATGGTGCAGCGCACCCCGGCGCCCTCCACCCGCAGGTCCCGAACGCCGGGCAGGTTCTCGAACGCCTCGCGGGGCACCGGCGCGTCGAAGTGGAACTCCACCTGGCGCACCGCCTTCTCGCGGAGCGTGGCGACGTCCTCCACCGCGACCAGCCTGCCGGCTCGTACGATGCCGACCCGGTCGGAGACGTGCTCGACCTCGGCCAGCACGTGCGAGGACATCAGCACGGTACGGCCGGAGGCGCGGACCTCGCGGATCATCGCCAGGAACTCCTGCTGCACCAGCGGGTCCAGGCCGCTGGTCGGCTCGTCGAGGATCAGGAACTCCGGCTCGTGCATGAACGCCTGGATGAGCCCGACCTTCTGCTTGTTGCCCTTGGAGAGCTTGCCCATCGGCACCGCCAGGTCGGCCTCCAGCCGCTCGGCCAGCTCCGTGATCCGGCCTCTGGGCACGCCGCCGCGTACCGCGCCGAGAAAGGCGAGGTAGTCTCCCGCCCGTTCCCTGCCCTCCAGGGCCAGCTCGCCGGGCAGGTAACCGACCCGGCTCCGCACGCCCGCCTCGCGGGGATCGCTGCCGAGGACCGTCATCCGGCCCCTGGTGGGGCGGATCACGTCCAGGAGCAGCCGGATCGTGGTCGTCTTTCCCGCGCCGTTCGGGCCGAGGTACCCGAACACCTCCCCGGGCCGGATCTCCAGGTCGAGATCCTCAACTCCCCGGCGCCCGCCGTAGAACTTGGTGAGCCCCTCGGTTTCCACCACCGCTGTCATGCACCCGATCGTGCCCGCCCGCCGGTGCGGGGGGCCATGGCCGGACCCCGACAGTTGGCCGCCTTTTCCTTGCCTGAATCCGGACCCCGCCCCGCCGACCCGCCGTGACACCGGGGCCGCGAGAGCCGTACCGACCCCCGACGCGGTCTCCGACCCGCCGTGACACCGGGGCCGCGCCCCCGCGGGGGCCATACCGATCCCCGGCGCGGTCTATCGTGAGGTCGTTGACGAATCGCGCGGCACCGGGCCGCCTGGCAATCTACGGAGGAGCGATGAGCGTGGACACCGCCTTCGTCCTCGGTGGCGGAGGGGTCCTCGGCGCTTACGAGGTGGGCATGCTGCGGGCACTCGACGAGGCGGGTATCAAGCCCGATGTGATCGTCGGCACGTCCGTGGGCGCGCTGAACGGCGTCGTGCTCGCCGCCTCCCCCGGTGACGCGGTCGCGCGCCTGACCAGGCTGTGGGGCTCGAACGTGGTCCGTACCGCGTTCGCGGGGTCGTGGGTGACCCGGCTGTCCACCCTCGCCAGGACCGGCACCCACCTGCACTCCGGTCAGCCGCTGCGCGACCTGCTGACCCGGACGCTCTCCGTCTCCCGGATCGAGGATCTGGCGGTGCCGTTCCAGTGCGTGGCCGCCTCGGTCGAGCGCGCCACCGCGCACTGGTTCACCGAGGGACCCCTGGTCGAGGCGGTGCTGGCCTCCTGCGCCGTCCCCGGGCTGCTGCCCCCGGTCCGCATCGGCGGCGAGCACTTCCTCGACGGCGGGCTGGTGCACAGCATCCCGGTCGGCCGCGCGGTCGCGCTGGGCGCCCGCCGGGTCTACGTGCTGCACGTGGGCAGGATCGAGCGTCCCCTGCTGGTGCCGCGGCGCCCGTGGGAGGTCGGGATGACCGCCTTCGAGATCGCCAGGCGGCACCGCTTCGCCGAGGAGATGGCCACCCTGCCGGGCGACATCGAGGTCCACGTCATGCCGTCGGGTGGCGAAATACGCCCGGGAATGGATCTGGCCCAGCTGCGTTATCGGGATATATCGAATATATCTGGATACATAGAACGGGCCTACCAGGCCTCGTCCAACTACCTGGCCCGTAACCCGTCCAGCTGAGTTCCCCACCCCGAGGCCCCAGCGACCGCACACACCGACTCCCCCGTGGGGAACCGACACTCCCCTCCATACCGATCATCAACCCGTCAGAGCCAGACACCCGCACCGCATATCGCCCCCAGGCAGGAGCCGCTCATGCTGCCTCCTCGCATCATCCGCCGTCTGATCCTGGCCCCGCTCGTCATCGTGCTCACCGTGGTCGCGGTGGTCACGCTCCCGATCTGGCTGCTGGTGGTGGCCGCGGCCTCGCTGCGCCTGCCGCCCCCGCAGCGGCGCGGCACCCGGCTGGTCTGGTTCGCGGTGGCGTGGCTGGCATTGGAGTCGATGGCGCTGGTCGCCTGCCTGGGCCTCTGGGTGGCGAGCGGATTCGGCGGATGGCTCCACCGCGACGAGCACCAGGAGCGGCACTACGCGCTGATCCGATGGCTCCTGTCCAAGGTGTACGGAGTGGCCGTGCGGATCTTCCGGCTGAGCGTCGAGATCGACGAGCCGACACTCACCTCCGACGAACTCTCCCGGCGCCTCACCCGCCCCGTCATCGTGCTGTCCCGCCACGCGGGTCCCGGCGACTCGTTCCTGCTCGTCCACCACCTTCTCGCCCGGTACGGCAGGCGCCCGAGGATCGTGATGAAGGCCGCCCTGCAACTCGACCCCTCACTGGACGTGGTGATCAACCGCCTCCCCAACGCCTTCGTCCCGCGCAAGACCTCCGAGAACGGCGTTCTCGGCGAGATCCGCCGCCTTGCCTCGGGCATGGACGCCGACGACGCCCTGGTGATCTTCCCGGAGGGCGGCAACTTCACCCCCAGGCGTCGCTGGCGGGCCATCCTCCGACTGGAGCGCAAGGGTCTGTCCGAGGAGGCCGCGCGGGCCCGCGGGCTGGAACACCTGATGGCGCCCCGCCCCAACGGGGCCATCACCGCCATCGAGGCCTGCCCCGAGGCAGACGTGATCTTCGTCGCGCACACCGGCCTCGACGACCTGGTCACCCTCGGAGACATCTGGCACCGCCTGCCGATGAGCGCCGAGATCAAGGCCAAATGGTGGCGGGTCCAGGCCGCCGACGTGCCGCGCGACCGCGAGAGCCAGATCCGGTGGCTCTTCGACCAGTGGGAGAAGATCGACGCCTGGATCACCGCGAACCAGCCCACCTCCGCCCCCGCCGCCTGACAGGCCGCGGAAACGGGCCTACCACTCCTGGGAGAGACCCGACATCCGGCGGAGGTACTCGTCCTCGTCGATCTCACCGGCCGCGTAACGACGTCTGAGGATCTCGCGGGGGCTGTCGACGGCGGGTTTGGGAGCCGAGAAGGAGCGGATCATCCGGGCCATGCCGAGAACCATCATGGCGATCACGACGATGACAAAAAGCAACACGATGATGCGGACCATCATCGACCTCCCAGACTTCCCCCATCGGATCTGGCAGGGGAAATACCAATTTTACTAGGCTATGGCCCCTTCTTCCCTGTCGCGCTGGAAAAGAATGGGGACGCCCCCTCGCCGGACCGTCCCCGCCACCGGTCAGCCGGCGGAGGATCCGCCCCGGGAGAGGTACGGGGCCTCGCGCCGGGTGGCGCCGGGCGGAAGCGACGGCAGGCCCGAAGGTGCCCCGCCCTCCATCAGCCGGAGCAGTGCCCCGGTGTCGACGTTCCGCTCGACCAGGTCGCCGAGCGCGTCCAGCCGCTCCTCGCGCAGGGCGGCGAACGACACGTCAGGGGCCGGGGTGAAGTCGCGGCCGGAGACGGCGGCCACGTCGGCCAGGAACATCCGGCGGAAATCGTCGTTCTCCAGAGCGCCGTGCCAGGTGGTGCCCCACACCGAGCCGTACCGGCAGCCGTCCAGGAAGGGCTCGCCGCCGTCGGCCGTCACGACGCCGTGATGGATCTCGTACGCCTCGACCCGGCAGCCGTAGGCGGCGCCCACCGGGCGGCCCAGCGTCTTGTCCGCGGCGAACTCCACCGAGGCGGGCAGCAGCCCCAGCCCCTCGACGAGGCCGGCCCCCGACTCGACGTCGTCACGGATGGTCCTGGCGAGCATCTGGTAGCCGCCGCAGATGCCCAGCACGGCCCGTCCCCGCAGGGCCTCGGCCAGGCCGGTGGCGCGGAGCCAGGCCAGGTCGGAGACCGTGGCCCGGGAGCCGGGCAGCACCACCAGATCGGCGTCGTCCAGCTCGCCCGGCGAGGTCACGTAGCGGACCGTCACTCCGGGCTCGGAGGCCAGCGCGTCCACGTCCGTGAAGTTGGAGATCCTCGGCAGCCGTACCACCGCCACCCGCAGACTCTGCCTGCCGTACGGGGCGCGTGCCCCGAGCGCGGGCCGGTTGTCCAGGGCCAGGGAGTCCTCGACGTCCAT
The DNA here is from genome assembly GCF_040614275.1 of Streptosporangium sp. NPDC006013. Classification (NCBI taxonomy): domain Bacteria; kingdom Bacillati; phylum Actinomycetota; class Actinomycetes; order Streptosporangiales; family Streptosporangiaceae; genus Streptosporangium; species Streptosporangium sp. NPDC006013. The sequence goes on along the minus strand of NZ_JBEXUE010000022.1, from coordinate 16,354 downwards.
CCAGAGGCCGTCCAGCCAGGGCAGCACCCCGTACACCTCGCGGCCGGTCAGCTCCCTGATCATGTCCAGGCCCGGTTCGAGGAGCTCGGGCGCCCCCCGGAACTTGTTGATCACGAACCCGGCGATCAGCGCCTGGTCGGCGGGCTCCAGCAGCGCCACGGTTCCGTACAGCGAGGCGAAGACCCCGCCCCTGTCGATGTCGCCGACCACGACGACCGGCAGGTTCGCGGCACGGGCCAGGCCCATGTTGGCGATGTCGCCCGCACGCAGGTTGATCTCCGCCGGGCTGCCCGCCCCCTCGCAGACCACCACGTCGTAGGAGGCCCGCAGCCGCTCCAGCGCGTCCACCGCGACCTGGCGGAGCCGCTCCTTGACGTCCCAGTACTCCATCGCGTCCACCTCGGTCATCGGCCTGCCCATCACCACGACCTGGCTGCGCCGGTCACTGCCCGGCTTGAGCAGGATCGGGTTCATGTCCGCGCCGGGCTCCAGCCCGCACGCGGCGGCCTGCACCGCCTGGGCCCGGCCGATCTCGGCGCCGTCGGCGGTGACGAAGGAGTTCAACGACATGTTCTGCGCCTTGTACGGCGCGACCCGCACCCCCTGGCGGGCCAGCCAGCGGCAGATCCCGGCGGTGACGACGCTCTTGCCCGCGTCGGAGGTGGTCCCGGCGACCAGCAGCGCCCCCTTCACCCCCTCCTCCCGCGCGATCCGCGTACGGCGGCCAGGACGGCGAGCCCCGCCGCGGCCAGGCCGACCGCCCGCGCCAGCCGTACGGACCTGCGGATGTCGGCGACCGAGGGCTCGGGCCCTTCGCCCATCTTCGGCCGGTGCTCCACCCGGGTGCCGTACACGTTCACCCCGCCGAGCGTGCGGTCCAGCGCGCCCGCGAAGGCCGCCTCGCAACGGCCCGCGTTGGGACTGGGGTGGCGGTGGCCGTCCCCGCGCAGCACCGCCGCCGCCCGCCGCGTCGAACCGCCCACCAGAGGAGCGCCGAGCACGGCGAGCAGCCCGGTGATCCTGGCGGGTACGAAGTTGGCCACGTCGTCGAGGCGGGCCGCGGCCCAGCCGAAGCGCTCGTAGCGCTCGTTACGGTGGCCGACCATCGCGTCCAGCGTGTTGACCGCCCGGTAGGCGAGCAGGCCGGGCACCCCGGCGACCGCCCCCCAGAACAGTGGCGCCACCACCGCGTCGGAGGTGTTCTCCGCGATCGACTCCACGGTGGCCCGCGCCAGCCCAGGCGCTGCCAACCCGGAAGGATCCCGCCCGCACAGATGAGGCAGCCTCTCCCGGGCCCCGGCCAGGTCGCCGTCCTCCAGGAACTCGGCCATCGCCGCCCCCTCGCGGCCCAGCGTGGTGCCGCCGAGGACGGCCCAGGTCGCCGCCGCGCTCAGCGCGGCCCGCACCATGGGATCGCGCGGCCGGGTCGCGGCGTGGCCGAGCAACGCCACCGGAACCACGCACAGCGCGACGTGGAGCACGCCCCTTGCCCGGCCGTCGCCGTACACCCGCTTCTCCACCTCGGCGGCGGCGGTGCCGAACAGCGCGACCGGATGCCCGCGCCGGGGATCGGCGAGCACGGCGTCGATCACGACCCCGGCGAGCATCCCCACCCCTTCGGCTACCCCAGGTCCCCTTAGTCCTACTTTGGTGATTAGTCGACTAAATGAGATGTTCATGGAGTTCATCCTGGTGGGTCTCCAGCCACACCCGGGCCCGCCGGATGCGCACCCCCGCCCCACCGGCCCACATCCGGGCCCATCCGCCGCCCCCGGCCTCGGCCCTGGCACGCATCACCTGGTACGAGCGGTCGAAGCGGAGCCGGGCCAGATCCAGCAGGCGTCTGCGGTCGCGAGGCGCCAGGCCGTACGCGTCGCAGAACAGGCGGAGCCGGGGCCCGACCTCAAGGCGGCGCTGAAGCGGCTCCAGATCGATGGGATCGGCGATCGGCGCCCAGTGCCGCAGCGTGGTCACCACGTCGAAGAGCCGGGTCGTCGGCCGGGCCATATCGAAGTCGATCAGCGCGACCGGCAGCCCGTCGCGGAAGATCACGTTGTCCAGATTGACGTCGCAGTGCCCGATCAGCTTCGGGGCCGCGTCGTCGTTGGACCCGCCCTCCCAGACGGCTCCCGGCGGCGGGACGAACCTCTCGGCCGCGTCGTGGAAGCGGCGCAGCAGCCGCGCCAGCGCGGCCAGCGACTCCCCGCTGAGCGCGTACCCGGGCAACGACCTGGCCGCGGAACCGCCCTCGACGTAGCTCAGTACCTCCCGGCCCCGCTCGTCCACACCCAACGCCCGGGGCGCCCCCTCGAAGCCGGAACGCTCCAGGTGCCGCAGGAGCGCGTGCACCGAAGCGGTGGAGGCCCGGCTGGGCCGGCGGACGGTGTCCCCGACCCGCACCACCCCGTCGGTGACATCACCGCCCAGAAGGGGGATCTCCTGTTGGGTCGTGACGGCGAACATGCCACCCGAGCGTAGACCGCCCGGCCTCCCCGCGGGGACGATTCGGGCAGACATCTCCCTGTCGGATGGAACATCCGGAAGTCGTCCGCCCATCGGACATCCGCTGCCCCGCCCGGCAGGAGAGCGGCAGGTCACCGGGGAGGTACCCGCCCCGTCCAGCCCGGTTTCCCCGTCCCGAACAGCCAGAATCCGGCCACCGCCCACCCGGGCCGAGGCGCCCCGACGGCCGTTCCCTCCGAGGGCGCGAGACGCCGCAGAGTGATCCTCGCGACACAGCCCCGAAACCGATACATGAGCACTCCCCGGATCATGCACAATTGAGCGGGAGCACCCTTAGCTCAGCTGGATAGAGCACCGGACTTCTAATCCGACGGTCGCAGGTTCGAATCCTGCAGGGTGCGCAACCAAGACCAGGTCATCTAGCCACTGACCTGGTCTTTTGCTTGCCGGGGGTACGCGCCCCTCAGGTAGCCGGAAGCGGCCACATGCCACCGGTCGCGGAATGGGCCCGGCCCCGTTTTCCCAGATGGGAGCGGGAGTTCCGGAGCATCGCGGACCGATTCCGGAGCCGGAACGACGAAGGACCCCGAGGTGTCCCGGGGTCCCGTCGTGGTGCATGGTCGGCGTCACCTGATGAGCGCGGCCAGGATGCGCTGGTTGGCCACCTCTCGTTGGCCGTCGATGCACCTGGCGTAGACCCTGAGCATCACGTCCACCCCGTGACCGGCCCTCTCCGCGGCTTCCGGCGCGTGCACACCGGCGTTGAGCCAGAGGGAGACCGCCGCGTGCCGCAGGTCGTACGGCCTGCCCGCCAGAGGTGAGGCGACCTGATCCGGGGTGAAGGCGTACGTCCGAGCCTCCTTCCAGACCTTGGCGTACGCCAACCCGGAGATCAGCCCGCCCGTACGGGTCCGGAAGAGCCTGCCGTCGTCTCCGACCCCGTGAGTGTCGAGGTGATCGCGCAGAATAGCCACCAGTTCCGGCGGGATCGGCACCGACCGCGTCTCCTTCTCGGCCCGGTGCTTGAGACCACGATCGTCATGGGTCTCCCCCGAGTCGGTGAACCGCTTGTTGCTCCGCGGCTTGGTCTTCTCCAAGGTGAGCACGCCCCAGCCGGACGCCGGAAGGTGACAGTCCTTCTCCCGAAGTCCCGCGGCCTCCCCCGGACGCAGGCCGCCGAAGTACATGCAGGCGAACAGGGCAGCGAGCATCGGCCCCGTGACCGGCCCACGTAGGTCACCGCGATCAACAGCTCACGGGCCTGAGCCGGGTTGACCACCGAACGCCGATCGATCTCACCCCCGGACTTCGCCTTGCGGAGCTTGACCTTGTGCAGCGGATTCGCCGAAAGCTCCTCCAGCTCGACCGCGTACTCAAGCACGTGATGGAAGACCGCCCGCTTGCGCCGGTAGGTCGAGATAGCCCGGCCAAGGCGGTCTGCGATGCGTTGATCGACACGGTCCGGGTTGTTCCGTCCCAGCTGATGAAGTCGATTACGTGGGATCAGGGCTCGGAGATGGCCAGGCATGCCGCGCTATCGGTCAAGACTGACATCGGCGTCTATTTTGCTCACCCGCATGCGCCGTGGGAGCGTGGAACCAACGAGAACACGAACGGGCTCATTCGGGAGTACATTCCTAAAGGGACAAAGATTTCAAGCGATCCCGTCTTTCTGAATTCTGTGTCTCAATCTCTCAACACTCGCCCGAGGCGTATATTTGGTTACAAAACGCCAGCCGAAGTGTTCGTCGAGATGCCCTCCGAACTTGCTTCCACCGATTGATACCACCCTCACGAGCGGTACGTCTCCACGCAACTGGCCCCGTCCTTCTTCGGGAGGACGGACCCGACCGTGGCGCCCATGCCCACGTGCGCGTCGGCCATCAGCGCGACGTGACTCGGAACGAACGGCAGACGGGCGGCCTGCTCGATGGTGCCAGGCTCGATGTCGGAAGCCCACGACAGAAGACCCGGTGCTACCTGCTGCGGTATGAGGGAGTCCGCCTTCCTGCTCGGTGATCCCAGCAGGCTACGGCCGACCAGCGGTAGCCGCCACTGGGCCAAAGCCCCCTGCGGTGATCCGGCCCGCAGCACTACCCCAGGGCCAGGGCGATGCCTCGACCACCGAAGAAGGAGCCGAACACCTCGGCGGGCAGCGTGGCCCGCCGAGCGTTCGCCGTGTGACCGGATGGGTTGAGAAAGTGCACGGTGCCGTGGTCGTAGCCGGTGACGAGCACCAGGTGCCCGCCCTGGCCGGGGGCGGGCCGGTCAGGGCGCCGAATTTCCTTGTGGACCGAGGCCATCACCAGATTTCCAGCCGCCAGCAGGTCGGGGACCTCCTGCATGGTCAGGTGCGGGTGGACGGTCGCGTCCAGGCCGTGCTCGGCGCGGACGTAGTCGGCGAACGGCTGGTAGTACAGGCCCTTGATCGCGCCCTGATCGTCTTCGACATAGCCCCCGTAAGACACACAGCCGCGCAGCAGCTCCATCATCGGCGGCGCGTGACCGTCGCGGTGGTCGAGAACCATCTGGAGACCGGCCATCCCGCAGCAGTGCCGGGCCCAGGTCCCGTACTCGGTGCGGGTGCTGGCTCCGGACTCGGCCCAACGGGGGTCGTCGGCCGGGTCAGCACCCTGGTAGGCGATGGCCTTGATGAGGTCCGGGGTCATGTACTGCGTGTAGACGGCGACGCCGTCATGAAGCGTCTGCTCGCGGCCTCCCGTCGTCGTCTGCTCGCACGCCAGGCAACCCATCGTCTCTCCTCGTGTCGGTGCGGCCGATCAGTGTCCTGAACGTCGACCAGTCGACGTTCCCCCCGGACAAGACCACACCTATCTTGCCGGAGGCGCTGGTGATCTGCCCGCAGGTGACCGCCGCCAGCGCGCACGCGCCGCTCGGTTCGACAACGACCTTCAGACGGGTGAAGGCGACTTCCATCGCCTCGATGATCTGTCCGTCGGTGACGGTGACCACTTCATGCAGCAACGTGCGGTTGATGTCGAACGGGATCGGGGCCGGGGTGGTGTGCGTGAGTCCATCAGCGATTGTGAGCGGCGGCTGGATCGTGACCCGGCTGCCTCGGCGTAGCGAGGCGGCGGTGTCGTCGCCGCTGCTGGGCTCCACTCCGATCACCTGTATCGCGGGGTTGATCGCTTTGGCGGCCACAGCGCAGCCGGCGGCCAGGCCGCCGCCGCCGACCGGAACGACCAGAGTGTCGATCTCCTCGTGCGCGAGGAGCTCCAGGGCGACGGTGCCGCCGCCTGCTATCACCTGCAGAGAGTTGGACGAGGGGAAGATGGTCAGGCCCCGGCTGTGGGCCAGCTCGGCCACCAGGGCGTCGTAGTCGTCGTGGCCTCGCACGTAGAAGACCACTTCGGCGCCGAGCGCGCGGGCGGCGGCCACCTTGATCTTTGGCGCGTCGGCGGGTACCACCACGACCGCGTGCGTACCGGCCTGGTGGGCGGCGAAGGCGAGTGCTTGAGCGTGGTTGCCCGAGGAGGCTCCGATCACCCCGGCCGCCAGTTCCTCACGCGACAGGCTCAGCACGTGGTTCAGTGCCCCGCGAAGCTTGAACGAGCCGGTCAACTGGAGGTTCTCGGCTTTGCACACCACCCGGCCGCCGCACACCTCGTCCAGAGTGGGCGACGACAGCAGCGGGGTGACGGCGGTGAGGCCGAACAGTCGGGTCTGGGCTGCGCGGACATCGTCGATGCTGATCATGGGATTCTTCACCTCAGGGCCGGTAGCCGTGGTTGGTCAGGGCGGTGGACAGAATGTGGGTGATCAGGGCGTCGTAGTCCAGGCCGGCGGCCTTGGCCATGGTGGCCATGTTCCCGGTGGTCGATAGGCCCGGCAGGGTGTTGGTCTCCAGCCAGAACACCTCGTTGTGGTCGGTGACGATGAAGTCGCTGCGCGAGTAGCCGGAGCAGCCCAACGCGCGGTGCGCGTCCTTCGCCCATTCGCTGATCAGCGCGGTCGTCGAAGCGGGAAGGTCTGCCGGGCAGTGGTTGGAGAACATCGCGAGGTTGTTCTTCGTCGGGTAGTCGTAGAACTCGCCGGTGGGCCGTGTCTCCAGGGCCGGTAGTGCCTGTAGGTCATCGCCGTCGGCCAGCACGCCCAGGGTGACCGAGCGGCCCGGACAGTACTGCTCGGCGAACAGGGCCTGCCCACTCGTTCGCAGTTCCTCGATCAGGCCTGCGAGATCGTGCTCGGTGTGACCCACGTGCATGTCGATGGAGCCGCCCTCTGACACCGGCTTGATCATGATCGGCAGGTTCAGGGAGTCCGCCAAGCTCTTGGCAGTCAGCTCGGTGGGCTCCCTGTCGTCGATATCGTGCCCAGGCAGCACGTTCACGCCGTGAGCACTCACCGTTCTCTTAGCTGCGGTTTTGTGCATCGCCAGGGCGCTGGCCAGCACTCCGGATCCCGTGTAGGGGATGCGTCTGTGCTCCAGTAGTCCTTGGAGCTTGCCATCTTCGGCGTACTGCCCGGCGATGGCGAGGAAGGCCACATCCACCCCGCGTAGACGGTCGAGGAAGTTGGGCACGGCGGTGTCGATCAGGACAGCGAAAAAGCCCTGTCGGGTCAACGACGCATGGACGGCCTCTCCTGAAAGGAGAGATCGGGCGCGCTCGCGGGAGCTGCCGCCGGTCAGCACGCCGATTCGGCCACTACCTGGAAGGTCGAGTAGGGCGGCGTCAATCGGAAACGGCACGGGAGCCTCCTGACTTGCTGTGGGGGGCTGAATCGGCGGATGCGAAGAATTGGGGCATGCCGAAGACAACATGACCTCCTTCGAGTTGTCGCGCGTGAAGCCACGGCCTTCTCGCGTTTTGGTGTGGGACCCCCGGTAGGGCAGGTCAGGCAGGGGCTGACCGCCGGGGAAGGCTGGCCCTACCGGGGGAGTTTTAGGGGTTACGCCAGGAGTCCCAGTGCCACGGCAGCCATCCGTTGCGCCAGTCCCTCACGAAGGAGTCCCGCGAAGGTGAGCAGGACGGTCACGGTGATGTGGTCGGCGGTCTTCCCGACTGCTTCGACGATCATGGCTCTCAGCTCTGGGCCGCTGGCTGGAGGTCGTGGACCTGGACGATCAGCTGTGTGGCCAGCGCCTGGTGAAGCCGGCTGAACTCGTCCAGGCCAATGTGCCGCTGGCGGTGGGTCTCCACCACTCGGCCGCGCCCGGCCTCGCCGTACAGGTTGGCCAGTACCCCGATCGGAAAGTAGTCGCTGACCGTGCACACGACCGGCGCCCCGACGCGCAGGTAGGGGCAGGTGGCCAGTGCTTCGCCGAGGTGCGCCTTGCAGGTGGGCGGGTTGGCTGTGGACATGGTCGACCGGAGGGCGCGGGGCGCCACGAAAGGCATGATCCAGGTGATGCGCCCGGTGTCGGGGTCAGTGGCCGGCTCGCCGCACACTCGGCACAGCCGGTTCAGCATGCACCGTCGTTGCCGCAGCGTATGCACCATGGGCCACAGGATCTTCCCTTCCCGCGCGGTGCCACAGCGAGCCCACAGCGCCCCGAACATCCAATCCTGGGGGAGCGCGTCACGGTAGGTCAGCCGGTGCACTCCGTCCGCCCACTCGAAGGTCAGCGGCAGATCCAGGGTTTCCTCGGCGTACGGCGTGATGTAGGGCTTGCGAAGCCGTGTGGCCGCGGCGGCTGTCATGACTGGCCGCCTGGTTGAGCGGTGAGGATCAGGTCCGCGACCTGCTGCGGTTTCCGCACCGCCTCCAGGCTGGGGCCGCCTCGCAGGGACACCAGGTAGTAGCTGGAGCGCGCCCCCATGGTTACCTTGGCGCTCAACCATCCGGCGTCGCTGTGGACGACCAGTTCGGGGGGGGTGCCGTATGAACTGTGCCGGAGGCCACGCCTCACCGTTGTCCGACAGCTTCAGACCGATCGTGTGCACAGCGTACGAGCGAACTCCCCGGGTTTTCAGGAGCCGCTGCACGACGGCCAGCGCTTTGTCGTGCTGTTCGGCTTTCGCGTCGCTGCACTCTGTCTTCGACGTATGCGCGGTGGGCAGGACGCCCGTAATTTCGCTAGCCATCGTGGACCTCCAGCAGTTCGTCCTACGACGTTCAAACTACGGAGATCACGGCGCCTGGAGTATAGGGGTAAGGCCCGGAGGGTGGTCAAAGTGGTCAAAGATCGCTTTTCCAGGCCAGTAGGTTTCCGGCCACTCGTGTTAATGGCTCCGGCGCTGGTGACTATGGTTATTCGCACGGTCGGCAACTGGCTGTAGCGAAGACGCGAATCGGTCAAAGTGGTCAAAGATCCGTTTAGCGCACGGAGGCATGCTATGACGAGCAAACGAAATGAGCGGCTTGTCGTACTGCTGGAAGAAGCGGGCTGGTCACGTGCGCAAGCGGCGAGTGCTTTCAATCGTGTCGCCCAGGAGAGCGGCCTGCTCGACCACACGAATATCGGCCGCTCCCACATCAGCATGTGGGTGGCAGGGACCAAGCCGTCAGGCGCAGCACCCATAATCTTGTGTCAGGCACTGTCCCGTCGTCTGAAGCGTGTGGTCACACCTGATGAGCTCGGGTTCGCAGTCCCCAATGCTCCAATGGCATTGGAGTGGCGCGTTGATCCGTTGATCGCGCTGACCGACCTGGGGAGAGCAGACTTGGACGCGGAGCGACGAAACTTCCTGACGGGCGCGGTGTACTCGGTGGCGGCCCTGGCGCTGCCCGATGATGCCTGGTGGAAGACCATGGCCGAGGAACACCCCGCACCGACGAAGCATCAGCGGGTAGGCGGCGGTGACGTAGCCACCGTTCAGGAACTCACTTATGCCTTTTCGCGGATCGACCAGCGGCGTGGCGGCGGCCATGGCAGAAAAGCGCTGGCACAATACCTACGGTCCGACGTCGCGATGTTCCTGCATGGGACATTTCCTAACGAGCGGGTACGCAGTGACATGTTTTCCGCAGCCTCAGAGTTGGCTTACTTGTCGGGCTGGATGGCGTTCGACAACAGCGAGCAGGCCGCCGCGCAAAACTATTTTGCGCTGGCTGTGAAGTTGGCCGCTCGTGCTGGGAATCCGCCGTTGAGTGGTCATGTTCTCCGCGCGATGGCGCATCAGGCTCTCGACCTGGGATTCCACAAGAATGGCCTTGAGTTGTCCACAGCTTCCATGCGGGGGCAACGCTACGCTTCGGCCACTCCTCGGGAGAAGGCGTTGCTTGGGGTCGTTCATGCTCGCGCCCTGGCGGCGACTGATCATCGGCAGGCGGCGGCGAAGGTCTTACTGAAAGCTGAGGATGACCTCGCCTCGGCCAGTGAGGGCATCGAGGAGCCGCATCGGACGTTCTTCTTCGCGGAGGCTTCACTGGCGCATGAGACGGCGTGCACGTTGCGGGCCGGTGGGGACCAGCAGGGGGCGCTTCGCCAGTTCAGGCGCAGCGTACGGACTCGGGGGGATGCTTTTCGCCGCACGCACGTGGTGACGCTCGGCCATCTGGGGGCTATGCAGATCGCTACTGGCGGCGTGGAGGAGGCGTGCGCCACGTGGAGCACCGCTCTGGACGCGATGGAGGAGGGCATCTATTCGGGGCGGGCTCGGCAAGCGGTCGTTGACATGCGGCAGCTGCTTTCCCCGTATCGGCGTCGCAAGATATCGGTGGCCGCTGAGGTGGATGCGCGGGCCGCCGCGTATCTGGTCGGCGTAGATTGATCACGTCGAGTTCAGTGGGATAGCGGGATGAGGACGGGCGCGTGACGAAATCGCTGGAGATCAAGCCCATCGGCATCGTGGTTGGGGGACGTAGCGAACCCACTGATGACCACTGGAGTGGCACGGCGATCATCCGCTTGAATGCGGATTTCCCTGCCGAGGTCGTTCAGGGCTTGGAGGAGTTCTCCCACCTGCTGGTCGTCTGGCATTTCCACCAGGCTTCACCCGGGGATGTCGCTCTGCACGCTCGGAGCCCGCGCAACAATCCTCAATGGCCGGTCACCGGCACGTTCGTTCATCGAAACCACCGCCGCCCCAATCAGCTCGCGCAGTCCTTCCCGCGACTGCTGCGGGTTGACGGCCTGGATCTGCATGTGGCTGACCTCGACGCGATTGACGGCAGCCCTATCTACGATCTGGCGCCGTACTTCACGGAGATGGGTCCGCGCGGTGAAGTCCGCGAGCCCAGTTGGCCGGGCGAGATGCTCGTGGACTACTGGGCCGACCCGCAGAGCTGAATGCGGCTACGCCGGCGACGTCAGCGGTAGGTCTTCCTCGACAAGCTGGACCCGCATCGGATTCGCAGCGATCCGCATCAGTTCGGCTAGGCGGGCCGTGCTCGTCGCGAGTGACTTGCTTGACGCTGAGGGCTCACACGATTTAGGCCACACGCGGTGGGTGACGAGACGCCACCCACCGCGCTGACATGCGCTTACGCCGTCATTCGTATGGACAAGTAGGCGACGACACTGCTGTAGCAACGGCTGTAGCAACCAATGCGAGTTCACTGGGGTTCGCCGCGATGCATGGGAGGCCCCTGCCAGGGGAAACGAACCTCGGCGAACCTGTCCGAACCCTATGCCTGAGACTTCTAATCCGACGGTCGCAGGTTCGAATCCTGCAGGGTGCGCGATCAAGACCAGGTCATCTAGCCACTGACCTGGTCTTCTGCTTGCCGGGGGTACACACCCCTCAGGTAGCCGGAAGCAGCCGTACGCCACCGCTCGCGGAATGGGCCCAGCCCCGTTTTCCCAGGTGGGAGCGGGAGTTCCGGAGCGTCGCGGACCGATTCCGGGGCCGGAACGACGAAGGACCCCGAGGGGTCCCGGGGTCCTTCATGGAGCATGATCCGTATCACGTGACGAGCGCGGCCAAGATTCTTTGGTTGGCCACCTCGCGCTGGCCGTCGATGCACCTGGCGTAGACCCTGAGCAACACGTCCACCCCGTGCCCCGCCGCACTTCTACCGGCCGAGGACACCGATGCGAGCACGCCCTACCTCTCCATGGACGCTCACCACCTCGCCCGCCGACGCGGCAACCGCCTGGTGCGCTTCGGCGACCCCGGCACCGTCGAAGACCTGCGCTCCGCCCTGGCAGGAATGGACGGCACCTACAACCGCGCCGAATCCGGAGTCCGCTGCGACCTGGGCCACGCCCTTCTGGCTAAAGGAGAACCCGACGCGCCCAGCAACTCGCGACCATGACCGGCTCCCGCCGCCAGCGCAAGCGCATCGCAGAACTCGCCCGAGCGGGTCAAGCGCTCACTGCGTTGAGAGCGCCTAACAGAATGAAGCGGTCTTCTTCCGGCACCCGCTGGGCGGATGAGGTTGTCGGTACGCGCAGGGTTGACGCGCTCCGGTTTGCACGTATCTTTCATTTAGGAAAGTTTCCTAAGAATCCCCTCTGTTGCACATCCCCGAAGTAGGGCGCGAACCGGGGTGTACGGAACGTGAAACGGCCATCTGTCACCAGTACTAGGAGAGGGTATGAGAAGAACCCTGCGCGTCCTCGCCGCGACCGTGCTCGCGGTGGGAGCCATTACCGTCGGGTCGAGTGCGCTGAGCCCGGCGTCGGCAGGAGTCAATGACTGTGACTACACCTTCGGTCAGAACTCGTTTTCCGCCCGATGCGCGACGAACGGTCCTGCCTACGAGTTCCGCGCGTGGGTCCAGTGCGTCAACGGCCGTAGGGACGGCGGCTGGGTGACGACCAACAGCGGTCAGTGGAGCATAGCGAGCTGCGGACCATGGTGGATCGACCGCCTGAGCTACGGCATGGACGTGCGTCCGCTCTCCTAACGCGGGTACGGCGGTACCGCTGGGGCGTGGCCGGCTGCGGTGCTTCCGGCGAAGAGCTCCTAGCAAAATGAGGTGTGATCGCGTCTGCACTGTCCATGGGCGCCGCCTACCTGGGCGAAGGTTCTCAGCGCACCGGCGCCGAAAGAGAACCGCCTCATGCTGTTAGGTGCTCTAATACTCCAGCCGCAGATCGTGAGGCCGAGCAAGTTCGTGCGCATGTGAACCTGTAGGCCTAGGGCCACAGGTTCGAGGGACGGCCACCGCTGTGACCATTCAGGTGTGATGGAACTGAAGATCATGCGGTGGCCGCGTTGGCCAGAGTAGAACACCTGGACGTCACTCGTCTGCACGCCGCTTTGGATGACGCGTTCGCCCACGTCGCAGGCCGATTCAAACGGCGGGAAGTGCGCCTGCGCGCCCGTTCGTGCATCTTATTGTGTCTGAGCTATGACGATCGCTTGTTCAAGCCGTCATGGTGGGTGGGGAGGCGTGCAATATGTGTGCAATGATCAAGGGTGTTATTAGTATGTAGGGAAGAGTTGCCGCAGGTCAGAGGTCATAGGGCGTCACGTCCTGTAAAACTGTTGGCCCAGCCTACGCAGGTTCAAGTCCCGCACCTGCCACACCAGCAGGAAGAGACTTCTCATCAGCGCAAACAGCGACCTGAGGCGCCAGCACTCCGGCGTTGAGCCATGACGCAGCCACTCTGTCTCAGAGGTCCCCGAGGGAGCGTCTGGCGTTGTCGATGAGTTCCTTGTACGTGATGACCTCAACGCGGTTCACGTGAGTGTTGAATGTCCGAAGCGCTTCGTTGATCTCCCGTTCTGGCACGCTCGGCTGGACTGCTGGATGGCCGATCAGAACGACGGCGCTTGCTCGGCGTGTCTCGATGCCGAAGTCTTCGAAGATCTGTTGACGGTTCTCATCTAGCCCAACAAGGTAGTTGACAGCTTGGCCGACGGCATCATGCACCTCAGCAGTAGGCACCCAGGCTCCACGATGTCGCTTCACCAGAGAACCCTTCATGCTCATGGCCCGCTTCAACTCGACGATGTGAAGACTTCCATCGCCGCGGATCAGAGGAATGTCTACCTCGTCACCCGACACCAACCTGCGTTGCGCAGCTTCCCCGACGAAACGCCCACCGAAGATCCAGTGCTGCCCTTCCAGCGCCCGTTGTAGGTCCAGCTCCGTAGTGGTCCTGCCCTCCACCACTTTGCGCAGGCTTGCCAGGCGGGCCGAGCGCTGCTGAAGTTGGGATGCCCGGAGGATCATCTGACCATCTGAATCAGCGGCTAGGAGAGCCCATGCCTCTGGTGACGCGGCAATCCGTTGAGCGGCTTCCTCCGGGTCTTCGATATCGACCCGCTCTTGGAGCACACGCTCCAGCCATATCATCGTCTCCCTCCGGCCGCGGAAGAGCGAGTATCGCCCTGGCCGACCTTCCGGTGCTACGAGATGCCGAGCGTCATGGCTGAGCGAGTTGATATAGGCCAGCAGATCATCCACATCTGCACCGGGGTGTTGTTCCAGGAACTCGCGCCCTGCCTCGGCGACGTACTTGAAATTGATCTCAAGCATGCCTGCCACACGCCGCCGCAGCCTTTGATTGCGTATGCCGTCTTGAAAAAGCCGGTATCTATCGTCGAACTCCGGCTGCAAGATCCGTTCCTCGGCGTAATCCAGGGAGTCCTGCAGCAGCCGCACAACCTCCCACTCACCAACCGAGGCTGCGTGCCCGCGCGCCTCTGTCAAGAGTTGCACGAGCGCCTTCCCGCCCCTGCGGTGGCCGTCGCGTCCAGTTCGCATGTACTGGAGCACGGAGGTGACCGCTCGCTTCACCTCGTCGCTCGCCGCCTGCTTGTGAACGTACTCAAGCTGCAGGTCCAATGAGAAGTCTGATCTGATGGCCATGGGATGAAGTGTGACCGGCAGGTGTGACAGTTCCTTGCGAGGGTTCCAGACAGGTTGCCGACGCCGTTCAGGCACGCTGGAGGTCGTCCTACCGATTGCGGAAAACCGTGTCCCGGAAGTTCGTAAGGAACATGCCCAGGTCGGGGAGGTCCTCGAACTCCTCCCAGGCAGGTAGTCGGCGGCCATGTGGCGGATGGACTCATCCGGCGCCGGCGACACCCCCGCCTCGGCGCAGACCTCCTCACGATCTCTGCCCATGCCTTCCGGCCCGAGACCGTCCCTTCCTAGGAGATGAAAGCAGCATCATGGAGGAGCTCGGCGGAGGTCAGCATAAGCTCACGACGTCTGTGGGATATGCGCGGGATGATCTTCGATGGTCGAGGGCATACGAGGTGCTTTTGCCCTGGTGAGAGGCCCTATCGCTGCTTGGAACGTAGCCCTCTTGAAAACCGCTGGGATCACGTCAGTCCTAGTCCATACACTGGGATGCTGTGACCGATCTCCGCGCGCTGGTATCACTTGGCTCATGTACCAAGATTCGCGAACTAGTATCCGGGTGGGGTCCCTGGGAAGTACGGGATATCCATGATCACTGGCAGTTTCAAGGTTTCGCCCCCGGCCCGAGTCGTGAAGACGTCCGAGGTGAGCGCCGCTCGCTCTTCCAAGCATATCTCGATGCCGTCGACTGGACCGACTATGGGCAGGTCAGCCGTGCGTTGCGAGTGTTTGAGGATGTCTTGAGAGCCAACACACCGGAAAGTCGAGCAGAGGCTGTGAGATTTCTCAGGCGAGATGGATTTCAGGTCGATGACGACGGATCTATCCGTTCCACTTGGTCCACCCTCCGTGAGGGCAGCCTCGCCACGCTGGACAACCCCAGCGCCATCTACGAAGGCGTCGAGCGCTTGCGGAAGGCCATCGAGAACGAAGATCCCGCTCTTGTTATTGGATGCGCAAAGGAGCTCATCGAGTCGACGTGCAAAGTTGTTCTCCGCGAAGTGGGAGAGATTGTGGACGACAAGGCAAAGTTCCCCGACCTCACACGCTCCGCACAGAAAGCACTCCTTCTCGTCCCAGACAGGACTTCCCATGGACCAGACAGTGCTGAGGGTCTGCGTAAGATTCTCGGCGGGCTGACTGGTATCGCGGGGGGACTCAACGAGCTACGGAACCACGGGCATGGAACCGGGCACGGTCCTGCGCAGGCCAGAGTCGGTCTTTATACCCGTCATGCGAGGCTCGCGACCGGAGCTGCAATCTTGTATTGCCAGACGCTCCTGGACACTCTTCAGGATCCTCACGCTCTCTGGAGGACGCGCTCCCAAGTAGCGAACACCTAGTCGCCAGCATGGCCCTCGAACTCCGGTTCTTTATTGATCTTCGAAAAGCACTAAACTGCCGATGATTTTGAGAATAATGGAGCCATGGATCTGTCTTCCGCTCTTACCGCCTATGATCGCGTAGCGCTGAATCTGGACAAGCTTGATCGCGTCTGGCAGCGGATGCGGGCACTCGTCCCAGAGGGGGCGTATATCGACGCTGGGAGCGACGATTGCATCCTCTACGGGGAACTTGCCGAGTCTTGGATGACGATTGCGAAGAGCCTGCCAGCGATCGGCGGATGGCGGCTTGAGGCAGCCATCATTGATTACACCGCTATCGGGCAGACACGTCTCGATTACTTGGAGCTCGGCGAACAAGAAGGCTTGTTCGCCTTCGAAGAGCAGGTTGGCGCCCCTGCTACCGAAGCAGCCAGGTATCGACATAAGCTTGCCCGAGCTCGCCAGAAGCTTGTTCGCCAGCGGGCTGCCGAACTTGTCCAGACCGTCGATCAGTTGCTGACCTCGGTACCTGCTCAGCCCGACCAACAACTTCCAAAGCTGGATACGGATCAGATTATCGCCACGATCGGGGAGGCTGTTGACGAGATCGAACGCCTGCTCGGAGACGCGCTGGCGGGAGGCCCTCGACAGAGCGATCTACATCGACATCTGTACTTTGGCAAGCCTCACGATCTCCGTGATATCGCCACGATGGACTGGCCAGCCTTCCGGCCCCACGTTGAAATCGCCCTCTACAGCGACGAAGACCCCGTGCCCATCGACGTTGAAGACCTGGCGAGTCTAAGCGGCATTCCAGAAGTTCCGCTTGTAACCGGCCGGGAGCCAGGGGCTGGTCCACGGCGCGGCGGTGACCAGTAACTGGTCCGGTGAGCGGG
>NZ_JBEXUE010000021.1:0-45831 GCF_040614275.1 Streptosporangium sp. NPDC006013 | reverse complement strand
CACGAGTGAGGACAACGCTCGGTACACGGTTGTCAGGCCGACGGTGTTGCCCTGAGGTGGCACGGTGACGATCGTGGCGGGTGATCCACTATGTATGTAGGTGCCCTGACATTGGACATCCTGCTCGGCGAGGTCCACTCGCTGAAGCAGAAGCGCTCGGTGGTGCGTCCCATCGTCGCCGAGGTGCAGCGACGGTTCCCGGGTGTGGCCGTGGCGGAGACCGGTCATCTCGATCTGCACCGCCGTACCGAGATCGGGATCGCGGTCGTCTCCGCCACTGCGGCCAACTGCGGTGCGGTGCTGGACGACTGCGAGCGGCTGATCGCGTTCCGCCCGGAGATCGAGTTGCTGTCCGCCAGACACCGGCTCTACAACGAGGACGAAGACTAGGTGTGGAGACGGCCGGCGGCGGAGGCACCCCTCCCGCCCCGGCCGTTCCCACAAGAAGGGGGGAGCTATGGACGCCGCACGAGCACGCAAGATCGCCGACCGGATCCAGCAGGTCGTGGCGGAGATGCTGGAGCGCCGGATCAAGGACCCCAGGCTGGGGTTCGTGACCGTGACGGACACACGAATCACCAACGACCTGAGCGATGCCACGGTGTTCTACACCGTTTTCGGCTCTGAGGCGGAACGAGCCGACTCCGCCCTGGCGCTGGAGAGCGCCAAGGGGCTCATCCGTTCGGAGGTGGGCCGCCAGACGGGGCTGCGCCACACGCCGACGCTGACGTTCACCCACGACCCGCTCCCGGACACCGCCCGTCACCTGGAGGACCTGCTCGCCGAGGCGAAGGCCAGGGACGTGGAGATCGCCAAGCGGGCCGAGGGGGCCCTGCACGCGGGGGACGCCGACCCCTACCGCAAGCCCGAGGACAGGGATCACGACTTCGGGGACGAAGAGGACGAATCCTCGGAGCGCGCGGGACGCTCCGCGACGTGACGCCCGATCCGCGTGCCGGCGGCCCGGTCTCCGGCCAGGACTGGGACCGGGCCGTCGAGCTCATCTCGGCCGCGGACGAGGTCGCGCTGGCCTGTCACGTCTCGCCCGACGGTGACGCGCTCGGCTCCACGCTGGCCGTCGGGCTCGCGCTGCGCGCGGCGGGCAAGCGGGTCACCGCGTCCTTCGGTGACCGGAGTTTCCATGTGCCCAGGCTGCTCCGCTTCCTGCCGGGGCAGGACCTGCTGACCGACCCCGCGCACTATCCCGCGGTACCCGAGGTGATGGTCACCTTCGACGTCCCCACCGCCGAGCGCCTTGGCACGCTGGCCGGCAACGCGGTCAGGGCACGAGAGCTGATCGTGCTGGACCACCACCCGTCCAACACCGGGTTCGGCACGCTCAACCTGATCGACCCCGCCGCCGCAGCCACCGCCGTGCTCGCCGAGAAGTTGATCCGCAGGCTCGGCCTGCCGATCGACGGGGCCATCGCGACCTGCCTGTACGTCGGGCTCGTCACCGACACCGGCTCGTTCCGGCACTCCTCCACCACCCCGCGGGCGCACGCCATGGCCGCCCGGCTGGTGGCATGCGGGCTTGACCCCGAGCAGATCGCCCGTGAGCTGTGGGACCGTTCCCCGTTCGGCTACCTGAAGGTGCTCGGTGCCGCGCTGGAGCGGGTTCGGCTGGAGCCCGAGGTGGGCGGCGGCCTGGTCTGGACGTTCGTCACCCGGGCCGACCGGGCCGCGTACGGGCTGCCGTACGACGAGGTGGAGGGGATCATCGACGTGGTCCGGCGCACCGACGAGGCGGACGTCGCCGCGATCCTCAAGGAGGACGACGAGGGCGCCTGGCAGGTCTCGACGCGCTCCAAGGGCGGGGTGGACGTCTCGCGCGTCTGTGCCGAACTGGGCGGCGGCGGGCACGCCAAGGCGGCGGGTTTCACCTCCCACCTGCCCGTCGAGGAGACGATCGCCAGTCTCCGGGCACTGCTGTAGAACTCTCCTGACACGTCTGTCAAAGGAATCCCATTGAGCACGGCTCGCGCCAAGCGCACCCCGCCGCCGAGCGGGCTGATCATCGTCGACAAGCCCGCCGAGTGGACCTCACACGATGTCGTGGCCAAGCTCCGCGGCATCGCGGGCACCCGCAAGGTCGGCCACGCGGGCACCCTCGACCCGATGGCCACCGGGGTGCTGGTGGTCGGCGTCGAGAAGGCCACCCGCCTGCTCGGCCACCTCGCGCTCACCGAGAAGGGCTACGACGCCACGATCCGCCTCGGCCAGGCCACCAACACCGACGACGCCGAGGGGGAGATCATCGCTACGGCGTCGGCGGCGGGTGTCACCGAGGAGGACGTCCGCAAGGGGGTCGCCGCACTGACCGGTCCGATCATGCAGATCCCGCCGCAGGTCAGCGCCATCAAGGTGAACGGCGAACGGGCCTACAAGCGAGCCAGGGCGGGGGAGGAGGTCACGCTCAAGCCACGCCCGGTGACCGTGTCGGGTTTCGAGATCACCGCGGTGCGACGGCACGGCGACCTCGTCGACGTCGACGCCTCGGTCTCCTGCTCCAGCGGCACCTACATCCGCGCGCTCGCCCGTGACCTGGGCGCCGGTCTGGGCGTCGGCGGCCACCTGACCGCCCTGCGCCGTACCCGGGTGGGCCCCTACGACCTGTCGGCGGCCCACACCCTGGAGGGGCTCGCCGCCGAGTGCGTGATCCTGCCGATGGCCGATGCCGTCGCGGCGGCCTTTCCCCGCCGGGACGTGACCGCGGCGGAGGCGGGCTCCGTCGCGCACGGTGGACGGCTTCCCGCACTGGGTATGGGGGACGGGCCCATCGGGGTGTTCGGCCCCGACGGCACGCTGGTGGCACTGGTGGAGGAGCACGGCAAGATCGCCAAGTCCCTGGCGGTGTTCGTCCCCTGACGGCCGTACCGTGGTGGGTGCGCCTTCGACCGACGTCAGGGGGCACGTCGACGCCAAGGGGCTCCCCGATTGGGGAGAAGGTCCAAGAGCATGGCAGGCTTTAGGGGTCGATCCGCTACAAGGGGAAGAGGCTGCGGTGCGAGGCTGGCACGGATTGGACGACGTGCCCGAAGACTGGGGCAGGTCCGTCGTCACGATCGGCGTCTTCGACGGCGTTCACCGCGGGCATCAGCAGATGGTGGCTAGAGCCGTCGCGATGGCCGCGGATCTTGGAGTGCCCTCGGTGGTGGTGACCTTCGACCCGCATCCGGAGGAGGTGGTGCGGCCCGGCACGCACCCTCCGAGGCTGACGACGGCCAGGCACCGCACCGAGCTGCTGGCCGGGCTGGGGGTCGACGCGGTGTGCGTCCTGCCGTTCACCCTGGAGTTCTCCCGGATGAGCCCCGACGAGTTCGTGCAGACCGTGCTCGTCGACCGGCTGCACGCCGCCGGGGTCGTGGTGGGGGAGAACTTCCGCTTCGGCCACAAGGCCTCCGGTGACGTGGAGACGCTGCGCACCCTCGGCGAGAAGTACGACTTCGTGGCCGAGGCGGTCCCGCTGGTCAGCGATGGTGAGACGATCTCCTCCACGCTGATCCGCGAGCAGATCGCCTCCGGTGACATGGAGGCGGTCAGGCTGACGCTCGGCCGCCCGCACCGGGTCGAGGGTGTGGTGGTCCGCGGCTACCAGCGCGGCCGGCAGCTCGGTTTCCCGACGGCCAACCTGGAGTCGCCGGAGTTCACCGCGATCCCCGCCGACGGCGTCTACGCCGGCTGGCTGCAGGGCGTCGAGACCGGCAACCTGCCCGCCGTGTACGGCGGCGAGCGCTGGCCCGCGGCGATCTCCGTGGGTACCAATCCGACCTTCGAGGGCGTGCCCCGCACCGTCGAGGCGTACGCGCTCGACCGTGACGATCTCGACCTCTACGGCGCGCACGTGGCCGTCGACTTCGGGCCGAGGCTCCGCGGCAACACCAGGTTCGACTCGATCGAGGCGCTCATCGAGCAGATCCACGCGGACGTGGACGAGGTGCGGCGCCTGACCGGCTGATCTCTCCCGCACGACCCTCGCGCCACAAGGGCCGTCACCGTCCTCGCGGGGCCCCTTGCGAGGGGCGGTTCACGGGGGCCGGACCCATGGGGCTCCCGCATGATGTGCGGGGGCTGCGAGGCCGATGGTAACCTGGCATGTCAGCTCTGTAATCGGTGTTCTCGTGATCCCGATGCTGATCTCGCCACGGCGACTGTAGGCACGCACGGTCGTTCGGGGAGCCGGAATTGCGCGTGCCCGTAGAGGTTCAAGGAGAGAAGTGTCGCTCGACACCGCCGCAAAGAAGCAGATCATCGGTGACTACGCCAAGGGTGAGACCGACACCGGTTCGCCCGAGGTGCAGATCGCGCTGCTGAGCAAGCGCATCAGCGAGCTCACCGAGCACCTGAAGGTGCACAAGCACGACCACCACAGCCGTCGCGGTCTGCTGCTGCTCGTCGGCCGCCGCCGCCGGCTGCTGAAGTACCTGCAGAGCAAGGACATCGCGCGCTACCGTTCGCTCATCGAGCGGCTCGGCCTGCGCCGATAGAGTCATGAGGGAGCGGCCTGCATGCCGCTCCCTCATCTCATATGGTCCGGTGTCGGCGCGTCGCGCCATGAAGACACCGCTCCAGTGAGCAAACTGAATAGCCGAGACAGTGCCCCGCGTCCGCAAGCAAGCGCGCCCCACGGCGTCGGAGGGCCGGTCCTCGGTAGTGGCCCCCGGTCATCTTGGCACAAGCCATACGGAACCGGGCGCTTCGATCGAAGACCGGCGCTGCACCTACGGGGAGCCGGCAACACGACGAACCAGGCGCGACACGTGCGTCTGGCCGGACGCGGGCGACCGACCCACAAGGAGGTCCCCCGTGGAGGGTGTCCACAGCAGCGAAGCCGTTATAGACAACGGCTCATTCGGCACGCGTACCATCCGGTTCGAGACCGGGCGGCTCGCGCGCCAGGCGGCGGGTTCCGCCGTCGTCTACCTCGACGACGACACGATGGTCCTCTCCGCGACCACCGCGTCCAAGAATCCCAAGGAGAACCTCGACTTCTTCCCCCTCACGGTGGAC
The DNA here is from genome assembly GCF_040614275.1 of Streptosporangium sp. NPDC006013. NCBI lineage: Bacteria > Bacillati > Actinomycetota > Actinomycetes > Streptosporangiales > Streptosporangiaceae > Streptosporangium > Streptosporangium sp. NPDC006013. The sequence continues at coordinate 40,821 of NZ_JBEXUE010000021.1, read as the reverse complement.
GTCGAGGAGCGGATGTACGCCGCGGGCCGCATTCCCGGCTCGTTCTTCCGGCGTGAGGGCCGTCCCTCCGAGGACGCCATCCTCACCTGCCGCCTGATCGACCGGCCGCTGCGCCCCTCGTTCGTCAAGGGCCTGCGCAACGAGATCCAGGTGGTCGCCACCATCATGGCGCTCCACCCCGAGCACCTGTACGACGTCGTCGCGATCAACGCGGCGTCCCTCTCCACCCAGCTGGCGGGGCTGCCGTTCTCCGGCCCGATCGGCGGCGTCCGCGTCGCACTGATCGAGGGCCAGTGGGTCGCCTTCCCGACCAACTCCGAGCTGGCGAACGCCACCTTCGACATGGTGGTCGCGGGCCGCGTGCTCGACGACGGCGACGTCGCGATCATGATGGTCGAGGCCGAGTCCACCCGCGACACGCTCAAGCTCGTCGCCGAGGGGGCCATGGCGCCGACCGAGGAGACCGTGGCGCAGGGCCTGGAGGCTTCCAAGCCGTTCATCAAGGTGCTCTGCGAGGCGCAGGCCAAGGTCGCGAAGGTCGCCGCCAAGGAGACCGCCGAGTACCCGCTCTTCCTCGACTACCAGGACGACGTCCTGGAGGCCGTGACCGGCGCGGTCAGGAGCGAGCTCGCCGCCGCGCTGACCATCGCGGGCAAGCAGGAGCGCGAGACCGAGCTCGACCGGGTCAAGGCCCTGGCGCTGGAGAAGGTCGGACCCGACTTCGAGGGCCGTGAGAAGGAGATCAGCGCCGCCTTCAGGTCGCTGACCAAGAAGCTCATGCGCGAGCGCGTCATCGCCGAGGGCGTCCGTATCGACGGCCGCGGCGTCAAGGACATCCGGCAGCTCAGCGCCGAGGTCCACGTCGTGCCCCGGGTGCACGGTTCGGCCCTGTTCGAGCGCGGTGAGACCCAGATCCTGGGCATCACCACCCTCAACATGCTGCGCATGGAGCAGATGATCGACACGCTCAACCCCGAGCGCACCAAGCGCTACATGCACAACTACAACTTCCCGCCCTACTCCACCGGCGAGACCGGCCGCGTGGGCTCTCCCAAGCGGCGCGAGATCGGCCACGGCGCGCTCGCCGAGCGGGCGCTGCTGCCCGTCCTGCCGCTGCGCGAGGAGTTCCCGTACGCGATCCGTCAGGTCTCCGAGGCGCTGGGTTCCAACGGCTCGACCTCCATGGGGTCGGTCTGCGCCTCGACGATGGCGCTGCTCGACGCGGGTGTCCCGCTCAAGGGCATCGTCGCGGGCATCGCGATGGGGCTCATCAACGAGGGCGACCAGTACGTCACGCTGACCGACATCCTCGGGGCCGAGGACGCCATGGGCGACATGGACTTCAAGGTCGCCGGCACCAAGGACGTCATCACCGCGCTCCAGCTCGACACCAAGCTGGACGGCATTCCGGCCTCCGTGCTGGCGGCCGCGCTGAAGCAGGCCAAGGGCGCCCGCCTGGCCATCATCGACGTGATGCAGGAGGCCATCGACTCCCCGGCGGAGATGAACGTCACGGCCCCGCGCATCATCACGATCAAGATTCCGGTGGACAAGATCGGAGAGGTCATCGGCCCGAAGGGCAAGATGATCAACCAGATCCAGGACGACACCGGCGCCGAGATCACCCTCGAGGACGACGGAACCATCTACATCGGCGCCACCGACGGCCCGTCCGCCGAGGCGGCCAGGTCGGCGATCAACGCCATCGCGAACCCGCACATGCCGGAGGTCGGCGAGCGCTACCTGGGCACGGTCGTCAAGATCGCCGCCTTCGGCGCCTTCATCTCCCTCATGCCGGGCAAGGACGGCCTCCTGCACGTCTCCCAGATCCGCAAGCTGCACGGCGGCAAGCGCATCGAGAACGTCGAGGACGTCATGAACGTCGGTGAGAAGATCCAGGTGGAGATCGCCGAGATCGACTCGCGCGGCAAGCTCTCCCTGGTGCCCGTCGAGGTCATCGAGAAGGAGGCCGCGGCCAAGGCCGAGGCCGGCGACTCCGACACCTCTGCGGCCCCGCAGGCCGAGGCGCCCGCCGACGACCGGCCGCGCGAGGAGCGGCCCCGCCGCACCCGTACCCGCAGCAGCGGCAGCCGTGGCGGAGGGGAAGACCGCAACTCGTGATCACCACCACTCTGCACCCCGGTAAGGAGGGCTCCGGGGTGGTGAAGCGCACCGTCCTCCCCGGTGGGCTCCGGGTGGTGACCGAGTCCATGCCGACCGTGCGTTCCGTCGCGGTCGGCATGTGGGTCGGCATCGGATCGAGAGACGAGTCCCCCCAGCACATGGGCTCCTCCCACTTCCTTGAGCACCTGCTGTTCAAGGGGACCCCCACGCGGGACGCGCTGGAGATCTCCGCGGCCATCGAGGGCATCGGCGGCGAGATCAACGCCTTCACCGCCAAGGAGTACACCTGCTACTACGCGCGGGTCCTCGACGAGGACCTGCGGGTGGCGATCGACGTGCTCGCCGATGTGGTGACCTCCTCGCTCATCACCCCCGAGGACGTCGAGGCCGAGCGTGGCGTGATCCTGGAGGAGATCGCCATGCACGACGACGACCCCTCCGACGTGGTGCACGAGCAGTTCTCCGCCGAGCTGTACGGTGACACGCCCGTCGGCAGGCCGATCCTCGGCACCGTCGACTCGATCACCGCGGTCACCCGCGACCGGATCGCCGAGTACTACCGGCGCTACTACCTGCCCACCCACACCGTGGTGTCGGTGGCGGGCAACATCGACCACGAGCGGGTCGTGGCCCTGGTCGCCGCGGCCTACGAGCGGGCGGGGGCCCTGGGCGGGGACGCCTCGCCGGTTCCCCCGCGCGTGTCGGGGCCCGGTGTCGAGGCCCGCTCGGGTACCCGGGTGGTGCACCGGCCGACCGAGCAGGCCAACCTGGTCCTCGGTACGACCGCGCTGACCCGCACCGACGATCGCCGCTTCGCGCTCGGCGTGCTCAACGCGGCGCTCGGCGGCGGCATGTCATCGCGGCTGTTCCAGGAGATCAGGGAGAAGAGGGGCCTCGCCTACTCGGCCTACTCCTACACCTCCGCCCTCGCCGACACCGGCCAGTTCGGCATCTACGTCGGCTGCCTGCCGTCGAAGATCGACGACGTGCTGAAGATCTGCCGCGAGGAGGTGCTCCGCGTGATCGCCGACGGCATCACCGAGGAGGAGATCGTCCGGGGCAAGGGTCAGATGCGCGGCGGTCTCGTGCTCGGCCTGGAGGACACCGGCTCCCGGATGTCCAGGATCGGCAAGGGCGAGCTGGTCTTCGACGAGCCGCTCTCGGTCGACGACCTGCTCGGCAGGATCGACGCGGTGACCCCCGAGGAGATCACCGCGGTCGCCGCGGACGTCCTCAACCGTCCGATGTCCCTCGCGGTCATCGGCCCCTACGACGAGGACAGGGACTTCAGCGCGGCGCTGGCCGGCTGACGACCCCGTCTGCGAGCGGCCCCGGCGCGTTCCCGCGCCGGGGCCGTCCGCGTCTTCGGGGCGGCTCTCCGGACCCGGTGGTCCGCGACGATCCGGCGGGCCCGCACGGTATAGCCTTGGGGCCGTGATCAGGGTTGGAGTTCTCGGCGCCCGAGGGCGCGTCGGTGTCGAAGTGTGCAAGGCCGTCGAGGCGGCGGACGATCTGGAGCTGGTCGCGGCGGTCGACCAGGGCGACCCGATCGAGGAGCTGGAGCGCGCCGAGGTGGTGGTCGACTTCACCCACCCCGACGTCGTCATGGACAACCTCAAGTGGTGCATCTCCCACGGCGTCCACCCGGTGGTCGGCACCACGGGCTTCGACGCCGGGCGGCTGGCGACGGTCAGGGGCTGGCTGGCCGCCAACCCGGGCGTCAACGCGCTGATCGCCCCCAACTTCGGCATCGCGGCGGTGCTCATGATGCACTTCGCCCAGCAGGCCGCCCGCTACTTCGAGTCCGCCGAGATCGTCGAGCTGCACCACCCCAACAAGGCGGACGCGCCCTCGGGCACCGCCCGCCACACCGCCGAGCTGATCGCCGAGGCCCGGCGCAAGGCGGGTTCCGCGCCGATGCCCGACGCCACCAGCACGGAGCTGGACGGGGCCCGCGGCGCAGACGTCGACGGGGTGCGGGTGCACGCGGTACGGCTGGCCGGGCTCATCGCCCACCAGGAGGTCATCCTGGGCGGCGCCGGCGAGATCCTGACCATCCGCCACGACACGATGAACCGCTCGTCGTTCACCCCCGGCGTGCTCCTGGGCGTGCGCCGGGTCCGCGAGCTCCCCGGCCTGACCGTCGGCCTGGAGCCCCTTCTCGACCTCTGACGGGTGTGACGAGGCCGGTCACCACACGTCCTCGCCGCACCGCTCCTCGGCCCCCCCGGGGCTCCCAGGGGCTCCGGGGGGCCGTTCGTCGCGCGACCATGACGGGACCCGAGCCTGCCTGACCGCTCTGTCACGGCACCGGGTTCCGGCAGGAGGTGGGCAGGCTCGACGGCCGCCGAGGCGTCATCTCCCACCGGATAACCCTTGTGGTCTGCGCGCGGTGCCGCGGTATCCTCCGGTTCCATGACAAGCACTCGATCTTCGACTGCGACCGAGGTCCGCTGGGCGCGGTCGGAGGAGCTGGCCGGGCTGGTGGCGGTGGAAGTCGCGGCCGACGGGATCTTCGCCGAGGTCGGGATCACCTTCCCGCCGGGGACCACGATGATCGAGGAGACCGAGGACCCCGGTCGGGTGCTCGTCGCGGGTGACCCGCCGATCGGGTTCGCCATGGTCGGCCTGGTCGACGGGCAGCTCCACCTCGACCAGCTCGCCGTCCATCCCGACCACGGGCGCCGGGGAGCCGGCGGGTGCCTGCTGGAGGCCGTCTGCGACCACGCGGTCTCGACCGGGCTGGCCGCCGTGACGCTGACGACCTACCGCGACGTGCCCTGGAACGCCCCCTGGTACGCCCGGCACGGCTTCGCCGTGCTCGACCCCGCCGAGTGGGGTCCGGAGATGGCGGAGCTGGTGCGCCACGAGCGGGAGCTGGGCATCGAGATCGCTCCCCGCGTCGTGATGCGCCGCGTCCTCTGAGCCGCCCGTTGCCTCTCCGGCAGGAGCAGGGAAGGCATCCCCGAACGGGTCAGAGCGCCAGGCCGATGGTCAGCAGCAGCCCGTACCCGAGCTGGAAGCGGCCCGTCTGCTGGAGCGTCGCGATGAGCGCCGGGCCCGTGGCGCCCGCCCGGACCGCCTTCACCGGGGCGACGGCGAGCGGGGCGGCGAGCAGCGCCAGCGCCGCGAACGGCTGCCAGGGCGCCAGTGCGGGGGCGATCAGCAGGGGCAGCACCAGGCAGAGGGTGTAGAGGACGCGGGTGCGGCGATCGCCGAGCACCACGGCCATGGTGCGCTTGCCCGCCGGGCCGTCGGTCACGATGTCGCGCAGGTTGTTGACCACGAGCATCGCGCAGGCCAGCAGGCCGGCCGGGACGGCCGCCGCCACCGCGAGCGGGGGCAGGTATTCGAGCTGGACGTACGTGGTGCCCGTCACGGCGACCAGACCGAAGAAGACGAACACCGAGATCTCGCCGAGCGCGCGGTAGCCGTACGGGTTGGAGCCGCCGGTGTAGAACCAGGCGGCGGCGATCGCCACGGCGCCGACCAGCAGCAGCCACCACGCCCCGGTGGCCACGACGAGCACCAGCCCCGCCACCGCGGCGGCGAGGAAGCACCCGAGGGCCGCGGCGAGGACCTGGCGGGGCGGCGCGGCACCCGAGCCGACCAGGCGCATCGGGCCGACCCGGCCCTCGTCGGTGCCGCGCACCCCGTCGCTGTAGTCGTTGGCGTAGTTGACGCCCACCTGGAGGGCGAGAGCCACGAACAGGGCCAGCAGGGCACGCCACCACACCCCTCCGCCGTATCCGACCGCGACTCCGGTGCCGATGGCGACGGGGACGACGGCGGCGGGAAGGGTGCGTGGACGTGCTCCGGCGATCCACTGGCTCGGGGTGGCCATAGGGGTGCGGTGTTCCTCTCCGGCTCTAGCTGATGTCGGTCGCCAGGCGGATCATCCGCACCGTACGGCCCATGTCGATGACCCGTTCGGCTCCGTCGGCACCCCAGCCGGCGGACTCCAGGAAGCCGAGCACCGCGTAGTTGTCGGCGAACACCCAGGTCACGATGGTGTGGTAGCCGTCGTCACGGAGGTAGTCGACGGTGGCGTTGAGCAGCCGGCTGCCGTGACCGCGCCGGACGTGGTCGGGGTCGATGAGGAAGGTGAGCATCTCGCCGGCGGTGGTCGGGTCGAGGTCGGGGTCCTCTGCCGGGGCGTGCGAGGCCAGGCCCGCGACCTTCTCGGCGCCCTGCATCGCCGCCATGGCCTCGATGCCGCCGGGGCCGAGCGCGGGGAAGGCGTCGGTGTCGAGGACCACCTGCTCCACGGCCACCAGCACGCGGTGCCGGGAGCTGGGCGGCGAGGTGATCGCGTCGTCCCACTGCTGCCGCCACATGTTCTCGGCCGCCGGGCCGGTCATCTGCTCCAGCGGTCCTTCGGGAAGGAAATCCCGGTAGCCGTACTTCCAGGCGCGGATCTGGGTGCTCGTCACCGCGGCGACATCCTCGTGCCGAGCCGCCCGCACGCCTACGTCTGCCATCTCGGCCCGCTCCTTCTCTGCCGTCTGCCGTCGCCTCGGAACGCGCTGTCTCGCGGATCTCGTGCCACGCGAGCGGGCATCAGGCGGGTGGATCCGTGAGTCAGGCTCTTACACCGTATCGGGGAATCCGACTCAGAGATGACGTGAACCCGGCTCCGTCTGCCGACGGGCCCGATATGCCCTTGTCTTTGTGCGGTTGCCGCAGACCCTCATGGAGCACCACGAGCGTGAACGGTTCTTGGAGGAGTCGACGAACGCCCACTGGCAGGTGCTCTCGGCGCAGACCTTCAGGCGCGACCACATCCCGCCCGCGTGGGTGCCCATCACGGCGGCGGCGATCTCGGCCAGCCCGCCGAGCACTCCCGTCACGACCGGTTCGAGCACCGGCCCGTCGGCGGTCAGGGTGACCTTGAGCGGGAGAGCGGCGAACGCTCGCGGCAGCCCGGCCCCGTGGCCGTCCGCATCGCCGGGACGGTCATGGTCGTGCCGGAGCGCCGCGCGGAGACCCTCGCGAAGGCCGACGGCCGTCGCCAGATCCGTCTCGTCGGCCACCTCTCCCGGCCGGATCAGGCCCCGTCCGCCGAGCCAGGCGGCCAGCGCCGCGGGGGTGGGGAGCGAGTCGGTGTCGCTCTCGACGTCGTAGGTGTTGACGAAGTCGATCACCAGGTCGGCGGGATTGCCCATGTCTTCACTCACCTCTTCGCAACCACTGTACGCCGTTAGGGGGTTGTAATTCCCTGCCTCTCCCACCGGGGCGAGAGGTCAGGAGGCGGCCAGGGCGGTGGCCAGTCTGCGGACGCCCTCGACCAGTTCGGCCGGGTGGACGGCCGCCGAGTGGGTCACCCTGATGCGGGGGCCGGGAGGCTCGGCCGGGTAGTAGATGCGCCCGGGGCTCACCAGGGCGCCCGCCCTCCTGGCGGCCTCCACCACGACGTCCTCGTCCTTCTCGGCGGGCAGCCGTATCCACAGGTGCAGGCCGCCACGGGGAACCAGGTGAATCTCGGCTGCGGGCATCCGGGCGGTCAGGGCGGCGGTGAGAGTGTCCCTGCGGAGCGTCAGCTCGGTGCTCAGCGTGGCCAGGTGGCGCCGCCAGGCGGACGAGCTGACGAACTCCAGGGCGGTCTCCTGGAGCGGCCTGGCCACGAAGAACGACTCCACGAGCTGGCTCGCCCTCAGGCGCCGGGCGGCGGGACCGCGGGCGACGACCCCGGCGAGGCGCATGCTGGGAGACAGGACCTTGGTCAGGGAGTTGATGTGCACGACCGTGCCATGGGCGTCCAGCGCGACCAGCGGGGGCGGTACGGGGGCCGTGGTGAAGTAACGGGCGTAGTCGTCCTCGATCACGAACGCCCCGGCGGCGCGGGCGATCGCCAGCACCTGCTCGCGTCGTTCGAGGGTCAGGGTCGCGCCGGTGGGGTTGTGCAGGGTCGGCTGGCAGAGGAAGACCCGCGCGCCGGTCACGGCGAACGCCTCCGCGAGGAGTTCGGGCCGGACCCCGCCGCGGTCCATGGGAACGGCCGTCGCGCGGAGCCCGGCCGCCCGCGCCGCGGCCAGCGCGCCCGGATAGGTGGGCGTCTCGACGAGGACGGGGGTCTGGGGGGCGGCGAGGGAGCGGAGGGCGTGGGTGAGCGCCGCCTGCCCGCCGCTGACGACGAGGACGTCCGAAGGGGTGACGTCGCCGCCCAGCTCCTGGGCGAACCACCTGCGCAGCTCGGCGGAGCCGGTCAGCGGTGGCATCTCCCAGATGTCGGGGCGGCGGAGCGCGCGGGAGGCGGCGGCTGACAGGGCCCTGGAGGGGCGCAGAGCCGGGTTGAGGTAGCCGCCGGTGAGTGGGATGACCCCGTCCGGCGGAGGGGTCAGCAGGCCGGTGACCCCGCTGTCGTCCACCACCCGGTCGCCGAGTGCCACCGTCTGCCAGGACATGTCGGCGCTGTCGGCGCCGTGGGTGACCGCCGGGGCGACGTAGGCGCCGCTGCCGGGCTTCGTGATCACCCGTCCCTCGGCGGAGAGCCTGCCGATCGCGCGCGACACGGTCACCGGACTCACGTTGTGCAGCCGGACCAGCTCGCGGCTCGACGGCAGCCTGTCGCCCGGACGGAGCCGCCCGATCTCCTCGCGGAGCGTGGCGGCCAATCGGGCAATACTGCTATCGTCATTCATGAGGGATAATAGTAGCGCTATCGTCTCGGATCGAGTAGCGGTCGACGACATCGGCGGAGCGGCCGGGGCACTGGGAACGGTGCCGTCCGAATCGCGAGGCACGGCGTGGCGGGGGACCCTGCTGGCGGGGCTGGGAGTGCTGGCGTTCTCCGGGTCGTTCCCGGCGACGGTCTTCGCGATGGAGGGCTTCGACCCCTACCTGGTGGCGGTCGGACGGGCCGCCATCGCGGCGGTCGCGGCGGCCGCCTTCCTGCTCGCCGCCAGGGTGCCGCTGCTGCCACCCAGGCCCCAGCTTCGGTCCTACCTCGTCATCGTGGTGGGCGTGGTGTTCGGCTTCCCCGTCTTCAGCGGCCTGGCCCTCAACACCGGGGCCTCCGCCTCGCACGCCGCCGTGGTGATCGGGTTGCTGCCGGCGGCCACCGCCGCCTGCGCCGTGCTGAGGGCGGGGGAGCGGCCCAGGGCGCTGTTCTGGATCTCCTGCGGCCTCGGTGCCGTGGCGATCACGGTCTTCACCCTCAGCATGGGGGGCGGTCACATCACCGGCGCCGACGTGCTGCTCGTCGGCGCGCTGCTGTCGGCCGCCGTCGGCTACACCGAGGGCGGGCGACTGGCCCGGGAGACCTCCGGCTGGCGGGTCATCTCCCACACCCTCGTCCTCGCCGCCCCGCTGACCGTGCCGATCACGGTGGTGCTGGCGCTGACCACCGACGTGCGGCCCGGCGCCGCGTCGCTGGCCGGGTTCGCGTACGTCGGCCTGGTCTCGATGTTCCTCGGCTTCATCCCCTGGTACGCGGGTCTGGCCATGGGCGGGATCGCCCGCGCCGGGCAGACCCAGCTCGCCCAGCCGCTGCTGACGATGCTCTGGGCCTGGCTGCTGCTCGACGAGTCGGTCGGACCGGTCACGATCGCGGCGGCACTGGTGGTCCTCGCGTGCGTGGCCCTGACGCAGCGATCCCGCTCCTGAGAACCGAGGTGGGCGGGCCCTGTTGTGCCGTCGGTGATTCGCCGGAGAATGGGGGCGGAACATCGGCTTCCGCTCTGGCCGGGTACGAGGATCCCGGCGGTGCGAGCGGAGGTCCTCCGACGGCGTAGGGAGACAACCCGTGGGCATGAACCTCGCGGTGGGAGACATGGTCGAGGACTTCGAGCTTCTCGACGAGACGGGCACGCGAAGGCGGCTCAGTGAGTTTCTGGCCAAGGGGCCGGTGGTGCTCTTCTTCTATCCGGCGGCCATGACGTCGGGGTGCACGGCCGAGAGCTGTCACTTCCGCGACCTGGCGGCGGACTTCGCCGCCGTGGGGGCGACCAGGATCGGAATCAGCCGTGACGGGGTCGACCGGCAGGCGAGGTTCGCCCAGGCCAACCAGCTGGGCTTTCCACTGCTGTCCGACCCGGACGGCGCGGTCGCCAGGCGCCTCGGTGCCCGCCGTACCATCGCGGTGGGGCCCTTCCTCACCCGCCGGATGACCTTCGTCATCGACGAGGACCACCGCCTCCTGGAAGTGATCCACAGTGAGACCCACATGGAGGCCCATGCGGACCGCGCCCTGGAGGTGCTGCGTTCCCGTCCGCACCCCTGACCTCTCGTCCGTCCGGGCGAAAGGCGCGGGCAGGGCGGTGGCCGAGGTCTCTCAGGGGTGCAGGGGGTGGGAGTAGACCAGGCGGAAGCGATCGCCGGGAATGATGATGTCACTGGTCTCCACCGGGCGGTCTCCGGCCCAGTGGGTGCGCTCGACGTGCAGGACGTTGACGCCCGCGGGCAGGGCGAGGGCGTCGCTCTCCGCGGGCTGCGGGACGCGGGTGTGGATCTGCTCCACGACCTCGGTGATCTTGACGCCGAAGGCGGACAGGCGGGCGATCAGGCTGCGCGGGTTCTCCTCGGTGACGGGCTCGCTGAACTCGGCGGGCTCGTAGGAGGTGGCCAGCTGGATCGGCTTGCCGTCGCCGCGGAAGAGGTAGCGGGTGCGGGTCAGCGGGGCGGATTCGTCCAGCCGGAGGCGGTGGGCGATGTCGGGGGTGGCGTCGGCGGGCTCGGCCCGCCAGTCCCAGGTGGCCCGGGTGCCCTGTGACTGGATGTCGGCCGCGAAGGGGGCGTGGTGGTCATGGAAGCGCCAGCGGTGCAGCGGGAGCAGCGCCGGCTGTTCCCGCACGTAGTGGCCCGAGCCGACGCGGCCGACGATCAGGCCTTCGGCGGTGAGCACGCGCAGCGCGTGCCTGGCGGCGGTCTCGCCCACGCCGTACTTCCTGGTCAGCTGGGCGCGAGAGGGGATCGGGGAGCCGGGGGGAAGGGAGCCGTCGACGATCTGGCGCCGGATGTCGGCGACGACGCGCAGGTAGACAGGATCGGAGCTTGCCACGTGTCCATCCCTGGGTTCTGGGGCGTTGTCCCATCCTGTCGTATTCGATGCGCAACGCAGGGTGATGGTGGAGATTTGGAACTCCAACTTTGCGCGCCGCTCCCAGAAGTGCCCAAAAATATCTCAGAGACCGTGTAACACCCGCGTAAGGAACGCCGATTCAACGGTAGAGGTCGTCGATGTGTGTACCCCCGAGCACATATCGGCGGCCTCTTTTTCCTTCAAGGAATTCCCTGTCGCCACCGAAGTGGACAAAAGTATCGTTAGTCATGTAATCGGGCGCGAAGCCCTGGATGTCGCTCCCGGCCCCTGATCGCCCCAGGTCATCTCGCTTCCGCCTGGATCGATGTGGACGGTTCCGGTCGCGTGGCGGGCCCGAAGCCCCGCGACGAGTGCGGATCGGAGTCCCTCGCCACGGTGTCGTATATCCGCGTGTACGGTGTGCAGCGGGCACCTCGGGGGGATGTTCACTCTTGGGCCCATCGGTGGACGGAGGTCAGGCGGGGTGGCGGGGTCCACCGTTTCAGCGGATCCAGGTAGCGTTCGGTCTATGGCAGCGCCAACTGGAACCTACGACGCCCCCTTCGGCCGCATGCTGACCGCCATGGTCACGCCGTTCACGAGTGACGGAGCGGTCGACTACGAGACAGCGCGTCGTCTGGCCACCTATCTGGTGGACGAGCAGCGCAACGACGGCCTCGTCGTGAGCGGCACCACGGGAGAGTCCCCGACGACCACGGACGAGGAGAAGGAGCGCCTGCTGCGCGCCGTCGTCGAGGCGGTCGGTGACCGCGCCACGGTCGTCGCCGGAGCCGGCACCAACGACACGCACCACAGTGTCGAGGTGGCCCGAGCCGCCGAGCGCGCCGGGGCCCATGGTCTCCTGCTGGTGACGCCGTACTACAGCAAGCCCCCCCAGGAGGGGATCTACCGTCACTTCTGTACAGTGGCAGACGCCACGGCCCTGCCGGCCATGCTCTACGACATCCCAGGTCGCAGCGGTGTGCCGATCCAGAGGGAGACGCTGACGCGGCTCGCCGGGCACGAGCGGATCGTCGCGGTGAAGGACGCCAAGGCCGACCTGTTCGAGGGGTCGCAGGTCATCGCGTCCACCGGCCTCGCCTACTACTCGGGTGACGACACGCTCAACCTGCCGTGGCTGTCGGTGGGGGCCGTGGGGTGTGTCAGCGTGATCGGCCACGTCGCGGGCGCGGAGATCGCCGCGATGATCGAGGCGTACCGCTCCGGGGACGCGGCGGGTGCGCTCGCCATCCACCGCCGGCTGCTCCCCGTGGTCTCCGGGATCATGATGCAGGCCGGTGGCGCGATCATGGCGAAGGCGGCGTTGAACCTGGTGGGACAGCCCGCGGGACCGATGCGGTCGCCTCTGGTGGAGGCAACCGCTGAGCAGCTCGGCAGGCTGCGCGAAGACTTGATCACGGGCGGTGTGAAGCTGCCCGACGAAGTTGTGACATGAGAGCGACGACCGCGGCCCTCACCGGCCGCATCCGGGAGGAACGAGAGTTTGCGAGAAAGAAGACACACTGGTCCGCTCGGGGACGGGGTGCTCGGCGAGGGAGTAGTCCTGCTGCCCACGGGGGCCTTTGCCGCATGTGAGACCGCTGAGAGAGGTGTGGCCTGATGAGTCACCCCCACCCCGAACTCGGGCCGCCGCCAACGCTGCCCGAAGGCGCCCTGCGCATCGTCGCGCTGGGCGGCCTCGGTGAGATCGGCCGCAACATGGCCGTGTTCGAGTACGAGGGCCGTCTGCTGATCGTCGACTGCGGGGTGCTGTTCCCCGAGCCCGACCAGCCCGGCATCGACCTGATCCTGCCCGACTTCGAGTACATCCGGGGCCGCCTGGACGACGTCGAGGCCGTGATCCTGACCCACGCGCACGAGGACCACATCGGTGCCGTGCCGTACCTGCTGCGCGAGCGTCGCGACATCCCGGTCGTGGGGTCCAAGCTGACGCTGGCGCTGATCGAGGCCAAGCTCACCGAGCACCGCATCCAGCCGGTCAAGCGCGAGGTCGTGGAGGGAGAGCGGCACCGGTTCGGGCCGTTCGAGTGCGAGTTCCTCGCCGTCAACCACTCCATCCCGGACGCGCTGGCCGTCGCGATCAGGACACCCGCGGGCATCGTCCTGCACACCGGTGACTTCAGGATGGACCAGTTACCCAGTGACGGGCGGCTGACCGACCTGGGCGGGTTCGCCAGGCTCGGCGCGGAGGGCGTCGACCTGCTGATGTCCGACTCGACCAACGCCGAGGTGCCGGGCTTCGTCACCAGTGAGCGGGAGATCGCGCCGGTCATCGACGAGGTCGTCCGCACGGCGGGCAAGCGCGTGATCGTGGCGAGCTTCGCCTCCCACATCCACCGCGTCCAGCAGGTCATCGACGCGGCTGAGAAGCACGGTCGCAAGGTCGCGCTGGTCGGTCGCTCGATGGTGCGCAACATGGGCGTCGCCCGCGACCTGGGCTATCTGAGGGTCTCGCCGGGGCTGATCGTCGACTCCAAGGAGATCGAGGGCTGGCCGCCGGAGGACGTGGTGCTGATCTGCACCGGGTCCCAGGGCGAGCCGATGGCGGCGCTGTCGCGGATGGCCAACCGCGATCACCCGATCCGGATCGCCGAGGGCGACACGGTTCTCCTGGCCTCCTCGCTGGTGCCGGGTAACGAGACCGCGGTCAACAACGTGATCAACGGCCTGTCCCGCTGGGGCGCCCGCGTGGTGCACAAGGGCAACGCGAAGGTGCACGTCTCAGGGCACGCCGCCGCGGGCGAGCTGCTGTACGTGCTCAACCTGACGCGACCGTCCAACTTCATGCCGGTGCACGGCGAGTGGCGCCACCTGCGGGCGCACGCCAAGCTCGCCGCGCTGACCGGGGTGCCGGACGACCACATCGTGATCGCCGAGGACGGTGTCGTGGTTGACCTGGTCGACGGCCGGGCCAAGATCGTGGGCGCGGTTCCCGCCGGTTACGTCTACGTGGACGGCACCTCGGTGGGCGACGTCACCGACTTCGCGCTGAAGGACCGCCGCATCCTGGGCGAGGAGGGCTTCATCTCCATCGTCATCGTGGTGGACACCGCCACCGGCAAGCTCGCCGGAGGCCCGGAGATCCACGCCAGGGGGTCCGGCATCGATCCGGCCATGTTCGACGACATCCTGCCGCAGGTGGAGCGGGCGCTGCAGGAGAACGCGGCCGACGGGGTGGTGGACATCCAGCAGGTCCGCCGCGTGGTCCGCAGGACCGTGGGGCGCTGGGTGAGCGACACCTACCGCCGCCGCCCGATGATCGTTCCGGTCGTCATCGAGGTCTGATCCTCAACTCCGTACGGCGGCCGCACCGGTCGTCGTACGGACGCGAGTGCCACCCTCCCCTCGCGCCGAGGCCTTGAAGACCACGGAGCCGGACTTGACGCGCTTGCATCTGTCGACCTGGGCGAGCAGGCCGGCCATGGCGCGGCGCGCGGCACCGGCGGAGCGGTAGATCACCAGTTGCTCGCCCCGGTGGAACTCGGGGGCGTGGTAGTCGGCCGTCCGCGTGGCCCGCCGGCCGCCGTCCACGGGCCTGCTCAGGTCGCACGGGTCGAATCCGAGGTTCCTGGTCAGCCTGTTGCTGATCTTCCACTCCTCCGCGTCCGGGTACCACAGCGGGGACGAGGCGGTCTACGCCGGCAAGCCGGAGGGGCGTGGGCCCTACCGGATGCCCTCCCGGATCGAGTCATAACTGCTCACGAGATATCAGCTGATTTTGTGAAAGGTCGGGCAAGGGGGGCACCTCTCCGGCGAGTCGGCGAGCAATCCACCACCCGTCTCGTTAACCTCCCTAGCATGGCCACCCGTACGTCTAAAGGCTCCTCAGGAAAGCCCCCCGGCAAGGGCTCCCCCGGCCGCTCGGGCGCCTCCCAGGCCCGTACGGCCCCCGCTCGGCGGGCGTCCGCCAACCGGGGGAGGGGTGCGGGTGCGGCCCGCAGGCCGGCCTCGCCGCAGCACGACCCGATCAGCTGGGTTCTCACCATGATCGGCAAGCTGTTCATGGGCATCTGGATGCTCCTCGCGGGAGGCATCGGCAGCGCCGCGCGGGCCCTGGGACAGAACGCACGCGAACTCGACCCCGTCCACCGCCGCGACGGGCTCGGCCTGGCGGTGTTCGCCGGGGCGATCGTGCTGGCGGCCATGACCTGGCGGGAGAGCACCGGCACGGTCTCCACGGTGGTCGACGAGGTCATGCGCGCCGTCTTCGGATCGCTGACCTGGCTGGTCCCGATCCTGCTCGTACTGCTGGCCTGGCGGCTGCTGCGTCACCCCGACCAGAACGCCGACACCGGCCGGATGATCATCGGGTGGTCCGCCCTCGCCATCGGTGTGCTCGGCGTCGTGCACGTCGTTCACGACACGCCGTACCCCTCGGGGGGCGGCTCGGACGGCATGGACAAGGTGGCGGCCGCCGGAGGCATGATCGGCTTCATCGTCTCGGCGCCCCCGGCGAGCATCCTGCCCTCCTTCATCACCATCCCACTGCTGCTGATCCTGTCGGGCTTCGGCATTCTGGTGATCACCGCCACCCCGGTGCACCGGGTTCCCGAGCGGCTGGCCGAGATCAGGCACATGCTCTTCAACCGCGATCTGCCCAGCGCGCCGCGGGCGTCCAGGAAGCGGCCCGCCACCCGCAAGAAGCCGGACTCCGGCGGGGCCGAGCTGGGCGACCACGTCAAGCCCTACGACACGCCCGTGGTCGCCGAGTCGCCGGGAGGGCTCGGCGGCCACTCCCCGGAGATCGTGCCCGGCCTGGTGGACGAGGCCGAACTCGCGCAGGTCAGGGCCGACGCGTCCGAGCCTCCCGACCCGACCCCGGCACCGCGCAAGGTCGAGCAGCTCGTCCTGTCCCCGCAGGCGGGCCCCTACACCCTGCCCGAGCCGCAGCTCCTGCGCCCCGGCACCGCCCCCAAGCCGCAGACGAAGGCCAACACGGTGGTCGTCAACGCGCTGACCAGCGTGATGGAGCAGTTCGCCATCGACGCCCAGGTGATCGGCTTCACCCGGGGGCCGACGGTGACGCGCTACGAGATCGAACTCGGCCCGGCGGTCAAGGTCGAGAAGGTCACCGCGCTCACCAAGAACATCGCCTACGCGGTCAAGTCGGCCGACGTCCGGATCCTGTCCCCGATCCCCGGCAAGTCGGCGATCGGCGTCGAGATCCCCAACACCGACAAGGACCTCGTCTCACTGGGCGACATCCTGCGCTCCCCGGTGGCCCAGGCGGACCACCACCCGATGATCGTCGGGCTGGGCAAGGACGTCGAGGGGCGCACGATAGTGGCCAACCTCGCCAAGATGCCGCACCTGCTCATCGCGGGTGCCACCGGCGCCGGAAAGTCGGTCTGTGTCAACGGTCTGATCACCTCGATCCTGATGCGGGCCACCCCCGACGAGGTCCGCATGGTCCTGGTCGACCCCAAGCGGGTCGAGCTCAGCGTCTACGAGGGCATTCCGCACCTCATCACGCCGATCATCACCAATCCCAAGAAGGCCGCCGAGGCCCTGGAATGGGTCGTCGGAGAGATGGACCGCCGCTACGACGACCTGGCCGCCAGCGGCTTCCGGCACGTCGACGACTTCAACAAGGCGGTGCGTACCGGCAAGCTGGTGCCGCCACCGGGCAGCGAGCGGGTCTACCAGCCCTACCCCTACCTGCTGGTGATCGTCGACGAGCTCGCCGACCTGATGATGGTCGCCCCGCGCGACGTCGAGGACTCCATCGTCCGCATCACCCAGCTCGCCCGCGCGGCCGGCATCCACCTGGTCATCGCGACCCAGCGCCCCTCGGTGGACGTGGTCACCGGGTTGATCAAGGCCAACGTCCCCTCCAGGCTGGCCTTCGCCACCTCCTCGCTGGCCGACTCCCGGGTCATCCTGGACCAGCCGGGCGCGGAGAAGCTCGTCGGCCAGGGCGACTCGCTCTTCCTGCCGATGGGCGCCAGCAAGCCCATACGGCTGCAGAACGCGTTCGTCTCCGAGAAGGAGATCGGCGAGATCGTCGGGCACTGCAAGGCCCAGATGGCCGCCGAGTACCGCGACGACGTGGCCGCCGTGGCGACCTCCAAGAAGGAGATCGACGAGGACATCGGCGACGACCTCGACCTGCTGATCCAGGCGGCCGAGCTCATCGTGACCACCCAGTTCGGTTCGACCTCGATGCTCCAGCGCAAGCTCAGGGTCGGTTTCGCCAAGGCGGGCCGTCTGATGGACCTGCTGGAGAGCAGGAACGTCGTCGGGCCCAGCGAGGGCTCGAAGGCCCGGGAGGTCATGGTCAAGCCCGACGAGCTTCCCGGCCTGCTGACCGACCTGCGTGGAGGATGACACACCGGGAGGGAACGGACCCCCCGCCGCACACCTCCCGTCCGGTTACTGATTGAATGGGGATCGCTACGCAACGTCGGGGGCTGAGGGGCGTGCGCCATGGGCATTGGAAGCGATCTGGCGGATGCCAGGCGGTCGATGGGGATGACCGTTGGGCAGTTGAGCGCGCGGACACGCATCCGCGAGGTGCTCATCCAGGCGATCGAGAGGAACGACTTCTCCCAGTGTGGGGGTGATTTTTACGCGCGGGGCCATATAAGAAACATCGCCAAGGTCGTCGGGCTCGATCCGGAGACGCTGGTGCACCGCTACGACGAGCAGCACGGGGGTGTCCCGCTGCCGGTGCGGGCCTCCAGCGTCTTCCAGGCCGACATGCCACTGAAGATCCGTGAGCGCCGCTCGCCCAACTGGACGACGGCCATGGCGGTGGCGCTGGGCATCGTGGTCATCTTCGGAGTGGTGCGGACCATGGGCGGGGGCGACACGCCCATAGCGGACGGCCACCCCGTGCCGGTGCCCGCCGCACTGCCGCCGCCGGCCGGCAGTGCTCCCGGCTCACCGGGCCGGGCGGCGTCCCTGGCCGAGAAGAAGCGCAAGGACATGGTCGTCCTCCAGGTCAGGGCGGAGCGCACCTCCTGGCTGGACGTGGAGGACGCGGGCGGCAAGAGGCTCTTCTCCGGAACGCTCAAGGAGGGCAAGACCTCGACCTGGAAGGCGAAGGACAGGATGAGGGTCACCTTCGGCGACGGGGGGGCGTTCACCCTGAAGGTGAACGGCAAGAACCTGGGTGCCCCGGGGAGCCCGGGGCAGATCGTCAACCGCTCCTACGACGCCCCCGCCGCCAAGGAGCGCTGACGCGGCGACCGGGAGTTCTGCCGGGGTCGCGGCGACGGCCCCGGCCAGGCTCGTGGATCACCCGGTCGGGTGAACGTCCCTGGTCGGCACGGTGGTCCTCACCTTCCGGACTCCCGTCTTCACGGCGGGATGTCCGGGGCGGACGGGGATGCGGCGGTGCTGGAGTGGGGGAGGTGCATCGGGTAGTGGCCAACTCCCGATACCGTAGTGTTCACCATGTCATCCCGCCGAACCGCATCGCTGATCACACTTGGTTGCGCACGCAACGAGGTCGACTCCGAAGAGCTCGCCGCTCGTCTTGAGGCTGCCGGCTGGCAGCTGGGCGACGACGATCCGGACGTCGTCGTCGTCAACACGTGTGGCTTCATCGACTCAGCGAAAAAGGACTCCATCGACACGCTGCTCGCCGCGGCCGACTCCGGGGCCAAGGTGGTCGCCGCGGGTTGCATGGCGGAGCGGTACGGTGACCAGCTCGCCGAGGCGCTGCCCGAGGCCGCGGCGGTCATCTCCTTCGACGACTACACCGAGATCGGCACCCGCCTCGACGACGTGCTGGCGGGCAGGCCGCTCGTCCCGCACAGCCCCCGTGACCGCAGGACCCTGCTGCCCATCTCGCCGGTGGAGCGTGCCGCCGCCCCCAAGACCGCCATTCCCGGCCACGGTGAGCTGCCCGAGGGCCTGGCACCCGCCAGTGGTCCCCGGCCGCTCCGCAAGCGCCTGGGCGAAGGGCCGGTGGCCTCGCTGAAGCTGGCCTCCGGCTGCGACCGGCGCTGCACGTTCTGTGCCATCCCCGCCTTCCGCGGGGCGTACGTCTCGCGCCGCTCCGAGGAACTCCTCGGTGAGGCCGCCTGGCTGGCCGAGCAGGGCGTCAAGGAACTGGTGCTGGTCAGCGAGAACTCCACCTCCTACGGCAAGGACCTGGGCGACCTGCGGGCGCTGGAGAAGCTGCTGCCCTCGCTCGCCGCGACCGAGGGCATCAAACGGGTGCGCGTCAGCTACCTGCAGCCCGCCGAGCTCCGCCCGGGGCTGCTGGAGATCATCTCCTCGACGGAGGGGGTGGCCCCCTACTTCGACCTGTCCTTCCAGCACGCCAGCGGTCCCGTGCTCCGCCGGATGCGCCGCTTCGGTGACCCCGCGCGCTTCCTCGACCTCCTGGAGTCGATCCGCGCCCACGCCCCCGAGGCGGGCGTGCGCTCCAACTTCATCGTGGGCTTCCCCGGCGAGACCGAGGAGGAGTTCGGTGAGCTGGTGGGCTTCCTGGAGCAGGCCAGGCTCGACGTGATCGGCATCTTCGGTTACTCCGACGAGGAGGGCACCGAGGCGGCCTCGCTCCCGGGCAAGCTTGACCAGGAGATCGTCGACGCCAGGGTGTCCGCGCTCACCGAGCTGGCCGAGGAGCTCATGGCCCAGCGGGCCGAGGAGCGGATCGGCACCGAGGTCGACGTCCTGATCGAGGAGGACCTGGGCGACGGCGGCTATGAGGGCCGCGCCGCCCACCAGGGGCCCGAGGTCGACGGCTCGGTGACGGTCCAGGGCATCGGGCTGGTCCCCGGCCAGATCGTCCGGGCCGTCGTGGTCGACTCGGAGGGGGTCGACCTGATCGCCCGGATCAAGGCGGCCCCATGAACGCGCCACCGGGCCGGGAGAGCGTATGACCAACACGCCAGAGACCGGCACCGACTCGACAGCGACACCCGCGCGCCCCAAGGTGAGCGCCTGGAACATCGCCAATGTCGTGACGGTGATACGACTGGCGATGGTTCCGTTCTTCGCGGCCTGCCTCTTCCTGCCGGGATCCGGCTGGAGGGTGGCCGCGCTGGTGGTCTTCTTGGTGGCCTCGCTCACCGACCTGCTCGACGGCGAGCTGGCCCGCCGCTACGGCCTGATCACCGATTTCGGGAAGATCGCCGATCCGATCGCCGACAAGGCCCTCATCGGTGCCGCACTGATCAGCCTGTCGGTGCTGGGGGAACTGCCCTGGTGGGTCACCGTCGTGATCCTGGGCAGGGAGCTGGGCGTCACCGCGCTGAGGTTCGCGGTGATCCGGCACGGCGTCATCCCGGCCAGTTACGGTGGGAAGGTGAAGACCGTCCTGCAGATCGCTGCGATCGTCTCCTACATCTGGCCGGATGTGCCCGACCCGATCCGCTGGGTCGTCATGGGAGCGGCGGCCGTCGTCACCGTCGGCACCGGTCTTGACTACGTGATCCGGGCGATCAAGCTCAGGCAGGTCGCGAAGCGGGCGCGGGCCGTATGAGCCACCGCCTGCTCGCGACGACCACGGTCCTCTCCCTTCTCGTCCGCGGGGGCGAGACGGTGGCGGTGGCCGAGTCACTGACCGCCGGGCTGATCGGAGCGGCCCTCACAGAGCCGCCGGGAGCCTCCGCGGCCTTCCTGGGAGGGGTCATCTCCTACTCCAGCGAGCTCAAGCAGCGGCTGCTGAACGTCCCCGCGGACCTGCTCGACCGCGAGGGCGCCGTGCACCCGCAGGTCGCCGCCGCCATGGCGACCGGGGTGCGCCTCCTGGCCGGCTCCACCTACGGTCTGGCCGTCACCGGTGTGGCCGGTCCCGAACCACAGGATGGTAAACCGGTCGGTACGGTTCATCTCGCCGTTAGCGGTCCGGACGGACGGGTATGGCACCGGGATCTGCAACTCGCGGGGACTCGTGAGCAGATCCGGGAATCGACGGTGAATGAGGCCGTAGACCTTCTCCGAGGTGTGCTGGAGGCGAACGTGGGGGAACATTCCGGGTGATTACCGCGTTACGTCCCCAGCGAACATGCTCCCCATGGTCTGCCGCGGTGTCGGTGGATACAGGTACGGTGGAACTGTGAGTGAGGTAAAGGTCAAGCGATGATGACGGCGAGGAGTATGTACCAAGGGTCGCGTTCGAAGAACGGGCGGCACGAACCGATAGCGCGGAGTGTCGCGAAGGCATCCGCGCCGGGGAGGGAGCGACAGATGGTCCTGCTGCGTCAGCTGCTCGGTGACGTGCTGCGGCGGCTGAGGGTGCGGCAGAGTCGCACCCTGCGTGAGGTGTCCACACTGGCTCGGGTTTCTCTTGGCTACTTGTCCGAGGTGGAGCGTGGGCAGAAGGAGGCCTCTTCAGAGCTGCTCGCGTCGATTTGCGGTGCCCTGGGCGTGCCGCTTTCACAGGTTCTCCGTGAGGTCTCCGACCAGTTCGCGTTGGCCGAACTCCAGCACGCTCCGGTGCTGGCGGGCGATGTCCCCGAGCGGGAGCGTCTGCCGATTCCCGAGACCGTGCCTGATTCCGTCTTCCCCGAGGTCAACGACATGGTCGCCGCCTAGCCGGTCGGTTCTTCCGGCTGGCAGTGACGGCACCAGACGATCAGCCGTTCCTGCGGCTGTGCACCCATCTCCCCGCGACTGATCCGATGCCCGCAGCGCAGGCAAGGCCGCCCGGCCCTGCCGTAGACCCAGGTGCCCCGTCCCGGACGGAGGTCGCCCGTCGTGGTCCTGCTCGGGCGCTCCTTGTTCGCGTCCATCAACCGTCGCGCGAGCGAAACGATCGCCTCCAGATCCTTTACCGCACCCACCGGTCGCCACGGCCACACCCCGGTGAGAAAAAGCGTCTCGGCGCGATAGATGGTGCCGATTCCCGCCAGGTTGCGCTGATCGAGCAGCGCGACCCCGATGCTCGTCTCAGGCCGCCGCGCCAGCCGCCGTACGGCTTCGGCCTCGTCCCAGTCCTCTCCGAGCAGGTCGGGTCCGAGATGCCCGACGAGTCGCCCCTCCTCCTCGGCTCGGACCAGGTCGACCATGCCCAGCCGGAACCCCACCGCCTGCCACTCCGCGTTGGCCAGCACCAGGCGGACGACGTCGCCCCGGGGCAGTCCCCGTCCCGAGGGCGAGATCTGCCAGCTCCCGTCCATCCTCAGATGGGTGTGGACGGTCAGGTCACCTTCGACGCGGGTGAGCAGGTGTTTGCCGCGTGAGACGGTCTCCAGCACCGCACGCCCGGTGAGATCGGCCGTGGAGTGGCGCGGCACACGGAAGTCCGAGCGGGTCAGCGTCCGCCCGTCGAGTGCCCGGCAGAGCCGCAGTGCGGCCTGGTGGACGACGTCACCCTCGGGCATGGCACCCGCCGGGAGACACGTGCCGGCCGCGGCTGGGCGGTACCGGCACGATCACGGGGGACGTCGCGGGCGGCACGGTCAGTCCCAGGCCGCGGGATCGGCGGACAGGCTGCGAACCCGCTCGGGAAGGGCCCCGGTGGCCACGTTCTCAAGCGTGACCTCTTCCAGGATCGCCCGCTCACTGGCGCGCAGCGCGATCCAGACCTGCTGCAGCGACTCGGCGGGACCCCGGTAGCCGACGTGCTCGGGCCGCTCCCCTCTGACGTTGGCAAGCGGGCCGTCAACGGCACGGATCACATCGGCCAGGCTGATCTCGGCGGGCGGGCGGGCCAGCACGTAGCCCCCCTCGGGGCCACGCTGGCCGCGGACCAGCCCGGCGCGGCGCATTTGGAGCAGGATGTTCTCAAGATACTTGGGAGGCATGTCCTGCTCTTTGGCCAGCTCCCCTACCGTGGTGGGGCCATCACCTGCGGCGGCGAGTTCGGCGGCGGCACGGAGGGCATAGTCGACACGAGCGGATAGGCGCATGTAACCGATTATCCCGCCTGCTATTGGTTACTTACGCGCGAGGTCCACTGAGAGGTCGAACGGCGTCCGTCGCCCTCGGTGAGGACGGGGCCGTACGGCGACGCGCCGGTGGGTCCCGGCGCGTGCACGACGTAGCGGTGGGGGGCCATCGCGGAGGTGCGGCCCGGCAGCAGGGCGAGGCAGGCCGCGTGGATCTCCTCGGCGGTTCCTGAGGTGACGTGGCAGGTCAGAAGCCCGTCCGGAGTGCGTGCCACGAGATGGGGCCTTCCCTGGACCGCCTCACCGACGAGCCGCTCCACTGCGCGGAGGCTCACCCAGCAGGAGTCGGTGTAGATCCAGTCCGCATCACGCTCGATAGGCGAAATTCCCGATATATTCGTAATGTCGCAAGCTTGGACATCCCCGTCTCCGGCCGCGATCAGGAGCCGGGCGAGCCCGGTCCCGAAGCCCTCCGCCTGCTCCCGGCTCATCACTCGCGGATCGATCCAGAGCGTCAGATCCACCACCTCCTCCAGCCGGTTGGCCCAGAGCGCGAGGTGTGCGGGAAGCGAGGCCTCCGGCAGCCAGTCGCACTCGACCTCGGCGGCGGGCGCCGGTTCCGGCTCGGAGGCGGTGACACCGCTCATGTCGTTGAAGACGCAGTCACGGGCGAAGTTCACACCCCGCTCGGCGTTGACCGCCTCGATCACCTCCCAGAGCGCGGTGGAGTCGAAACGGCTGTGCTGGTACGCGGAGAGGGAGGCGCCGCGGAAGCGGCGGACGGCCTCGTCGAAGGTGGGGGCGTCCAGCTCCGCGGTGATCAGCGCGTCCTGGGCCAGCGGCCCGACGTAGTCGCGCAGCTCGGGCCGTACCCGGTTGCTCGCCAGCGACGCGATCACGCAGGTTCGCTGCGTGTTCCACAGGCCGATCAGGACGCCCAGCGCGGCGAGTGTGATCGCCGAGCGGCTGGCCCCCGTGCGGCTCGCGATGGCTCCCAGCGCCTTGGCCGCCGGCGCCGAGCGGACCCGCAACCGGGGGCGGATCGCGTCGGCGTCGGCGCTCTCGTCGACCGTGAACATCGACTGCGGTGCCCGCCGCAGGCCGCTCTCCCAGTACCGCAGCGCCGCCTCGGTCCGGCGCAGGGCCGCGGGGGTGCTCTCGGCGGCCGCGAGGTCCAGTGGTTGCATCGGGTACGGCGCCGGTACGGCGATTCCCCGGATCAGGCGCTCCCACTCCCTCATGAGGGTGGCCAGGCCGATGGCGTCGACCGAGGTGTGGGGCAGGACGAACACCACCAGGCGAGGGTCCTCGCCCTCGGTGATCACGGCGACCCGGATCGGAAGCTCGCCCTCCAGATCGAACCGGGTGCCCTGCATTCGCAGGCCCACATCCTCGGCGACCTCGTCCGCAAGGCCGGTCCCGGCACTGTGCACCCCGACGGGCAGCGAGCCGGAACCGGCCACGACCTGGACGCCGGAGTGGATGGTGGCCCGCAGTCCCTCGTGCCGGGAGAGCAGCCGCCCGATCGCCTCGGCGACGGCGGGCAGGGACCTTCTCCCGGGGAGGCGCCTGGTGACGCGGAAGTTCATGTGCAGCGGCGGGTCGCGGAGCACGCAACGCGCCATGTTGGCCTGGCCCATGGTCACGGGCCCCTGCCGGGCCTGTGGCCCCGTGTAGTCGGCCGCGATGCTCATGACGGTATCCATGTCGAGACCTGCCTCGTCACCGGTCGGCCAGGGGCTTACTGAAAAGAACCTTTACCGTTTCCGGGAGTGTTCCACGCGCCGTGTCGACGTCGCAAGCCCTTGATTTTCTGGATTCGCGGTGGTTCGCCGACTCCTGGGCGACGGTGTGCGGGCGGCACGCGAGAACCGGAGGGGGCCATCCTGGAGGACGGGGCGGTAGGCGGGGCCGCGGCGTGGCGGGGGACCCTCGTGCACCTCCGCCGGGCCTACGCCGGGCTAAACTATCAGGAAGTCTTATTAATGAATAGAACCGTTATTCTTGCTTGAATGTGATTGCGACGGGGAAGCGGCGAACAAGAGAGCATGCGTATGGAGCGACGTCCTGGCGTGCCCAGGCTATTGAGGGAGATCAACGACAGGGCCGCCCTGGAGCTGTTGCTCGCCTCCGGGCCGCTGACGCGGGGGCAGATCGGGGAGCTCACGGGTCTTTCCAAGGTGACGGCGTCCCAGACGCTCGCCCGTCTGGAAGGGCGCGGCCTGGTGGAGGTGGCGGGGGAGCAGGCGGGGGGCCGCGGGCCTAATGCCGCGCTTTATGGGATTATTTCCTCCTCGGCCTATGTGGCGGGCCTGGATGTCGGCCCGGAATTCGTCACGACCGCCATCGCGGATATCCATGGGGAGATCGTCGCCGAAGTGCGGGTGGCGCCGAACGGGCATGAGGATCCGGTCGCTCTGGTGCACAGCGGGGTGGTCAAGGCCTGCCGGTCCGCCAAGGTCGCGCTCTCCAAGCTGCGCGCGGTCGTCATCGGCACTCCGGGCGTGGTCGACCCCCGCACCGGCGACGTGCGGTTCTCCTTCGACCTGCCGGGCTGGCACGAGGGCATCCACGAGGCGCTCGCCCGCGACCTGCGCCGTGACGTCAGGATAGAGAACGACGTGAACCTCGTCGCCATCGCCGAGCGCACCCTGGGTGCCGCCCGCGAGGTCGACGACTTCGTGCTCCTGTGGGTGGGCCGCGGCATCGGCCTCGGTGTCGTGCTCGGCGGGCGGCTGCACCGCGGCCGGTCCGGCAGCGCGGGTGAGATCGGCTACCTGCCGGTGCCCGGCGTGCCGCTGGCCGAGGACGTGCGGGCCGTGCCCGGCAGGCTGCCGTCGCTCGCTGGTGGCCTGCAGTCCCTGGTCAGCGCCGAGGCGGTCGCCGAACTCGCCGCGACGTACGGCTTCGAGGGGGAGAGCGCCGCCGAGTGTGTCGCGGCGGCGGTCGCGGCGGGGGAGCGGGGAGAGCCTCTGATCAACGACATCGCCGGGCGGCTGGCGCTGGGCGTGGCGTCGGTGTGCGTCGTGCTCGACCCCGGGCTCGTGGTGCTCGCCGGCGAGGTCAGTACGGCCGGAGGTGACGCGCTCACCTTCAGGATCGAGGAGGCGGTGGCCAGGAGCTGCCCGGTCCGGCCGCAGGTGGTGGCCAGCGAGGTGACCGGCAACCCGGTGCTGCGCGGGGCCGTCATAGCGGCCCTGGAGCAGGCCCGGGAGGAGATCTTCGCCTCCTGAGCCTGGGTCCGTGGCCCTGGATCCGTGGCCCTGAATCCGTGGCCCTGAATCCGTGGTTCTGAGCCTGAGCCGGGGGCCCCGGTCCGGAGCCCCCGGCCCGGAGACCCTGGTCCGGAGTCCGGAGCTCCGGCTTGAAGTTCCCTGCTTCGAGTCCCCGCCCGGAATCCCGGAGCCCTGGATCCCGGGCCGGTGGGGTAGGGGATCCTTCTGGGCGAATGGTCGTTGCGCGGCGGGCAAGATCCTCTATGCTGGCGCGGAAATGTCATGAAAAAGACATCTTTCCGTGATCGGGGATGGGGACGAATGACTGCTGTCATCGCCGTGCTGCATGCCGAGGACATCGCCCTGGAGTTCGTCTCCGTCCTGCGGGACCACGCCGGCCAGGATGTCCTGGTGGTTGTCGGGCAGGCGAGGGCGAGCGTGACCCTGCCGGGAGGGTTGTCCCTGCGGGAGCGCCTGGAACTGCTCGGACCCATGGTGGACCCCGGGGGCAACACCGCGGATCTGCCCGCTCCCGCCGACGTGGCGGCCCTGCTCGGCGAGGCGCCCGGCGAGATCTGGACCCACTCGCCCGCCGACCACCGCATCCGCCGGGCCAGGTTCGGCTGGATCGTCTCCCGTGCCGTCTCCTCGCTGTCCTTACCGGCCGTGACCTGCTCGGTCGGCGACAATCCGTTCCTGCAGACGATCCCCGGTACGGTGACCGCGATCACCGGCGCCGAGGCCGAGGTGAAGATCGATTTCATCAACCGGCGCGCCGGTGGGCTACTGTGCAGCCGGGTGGCCGACCGGCTCGTCACCACGGACCGGGTTCCGGCCGTCGAGAGGTTCTTCACCGCGAGCGCCGCGCAGGCCAACCGCCTCTACGCGCTGATCTCCAGCCTCGGGGACGACGCCGCGGTGGCCGACGATCCGTGGGAGTTCGGGCGTTCGGCCTACGAGGCCGAACGGCTGGACGCGACCGCCGCGTGGACTGCCCGCTGGTGTTCCCCGCAGGACGGGCCGATCGTGGAGGTCGGGGCATGCCAGGGCGAGCTCACCCGGCGGCTGGCGGCGAAGGGATACCAGGTCCAGGCGACCGAGCCCAACGCGGGCTTCCGCGCCCGCCTGGCCGAGCGGGCGGAGCCGGGGGTGGAGGTGCTCGCGGACAGCCTGGAGGATCTTGCCGCCCACGGGGAGCGTCCGGCGGCCGCGTACCTGCTTGCCGAGATGCTCTACTACGACCAGGAACTGGCGCTCCTCGACCGGCTGCCGACCGATCTGGTCCTCGTCGCGCTGGAGACCGGCCAGCTCAACGAGCGGGTCTGGCCCTGGCTGCGCGAGCAGTCCACCTGGCGGGTCGCCGAGCGCGTCGAGCTCGCTCCGCCGACACTGGAGTCCGTCTGCGATGGCCTCGCCTACCTGCGCAAACGGGGCAGCCGTGGTCTCGTCCTGGCCAGGATGGGGCGGAGGCGATGAGCTGGGAGACGATCGTGGTCTCGCCGCACTTCGACGACGCGGTGCTGTCGGTGGCGGGACTGCTCGCCCGGCGTGGGGAGAACGCGGTGATCGTCACGGCTCTGGGCGGCGCGGCCGGTGAGGCACTCTCGGCGTGGGACCGGCTGTGCGGGTTCGCCTCGGCGGAGGAGACGGCGCGGGAGCGGCGGGCCGAGGACGCGCGGGCGTGCGAGATCCTCGGGGTCGACCAGGTGGTTCTGGACAATCCGGACCTTCCAGCGGCCCGGCTCCCGCTGGACGATCTGGTGGCGTTCCTCATCGAGCACGTCACCCCGCGCACGCGCGTGCTGGTCCCAATGGGGATCGGCAACGCCGATCACGAGGTCGTACGCGACCGGGCGCTCGACGTACTGGAGAAGGTCGAAACCCTGGAGCCCTGGGTCTACGCCGACCTCCCCTACGCCGCCGCCGTACGCGAGTGGGGGCGCCCGGCGGCCGAGGAGGCCCTGGCGGCCAGGCCGCCGGTCCGAGCGCTCGCCGAGCGGTACCGCCTCAGGGAAGGGCCGCGGCTGCGTCTGGACGGGGACGAGTGGACGCTCAAGCGGCGCGCCGTCCTGGCGTACGCCTCGCAGATCGCGCCGCTCGCCTGCGACTATGGGGAGTTCCTTGCGATGCCCGGCCCCCTCCAGCACGAGCTGGTGTGGGTCCTCGGCCGCTGACCGGCCTCGGGTCCTCGACAGGATCCGTCGGTCCCGTCCGGGAGGCACCCGCCGCACTCACCGGAGGTCACGCCTCCCGGTGAATCGGGTTCCGCGCGACCGTGCACCGGAGGCGGACGGTGTTCCCGCAGAGGTCAGTGGCCGGTGGCAGGGAGCGGGAGGCGGCCCGAAAGGAGTTCGGCGGCGGCCTGGCCCGAGGCGGTGGTCGCGCCGTGGGTGGTGATGTGGGTGGCGCCCGGAGTGGCAGGACCTGGCAGGCCCATCTCCACCACGATCGCGTCGGGGCGCCGTGACAGCAGGGCGCCCAGGCGGTCGGAGACCCAGGCGTGCCGGTGGGCGTCGCGTACCACGATCACCAGCGGACGCCCGTCGGAGGGCGGTGGGACCGTGTCGCCGGAGCCGAGCCGCAGAGCCGTCGTACCCGGTAGCAGCGCGGCCAGTGGTGAGGCGACGCCCCACGGGGTGGCGCGGTCGACGGCGATGTTCGTCTCGGAGACGAATTCGATCACCTGGGGCGCGGCGGGCAGCGGGAGCCCGTCGCCGCGGACCCGCAGGGCACGCCTGGCCGCGGCGAGCCCCGCGGGCTCTCCCGTCCGGCCCGTCTCGCCGGCCGCCTGGCGCTGCTCCGCCGACCAGGCGGCCAGGCGGCGGACCCGGGAGGCGGCCTCGGCCAGGCGTTCCTCGGGAAGGGTCCCGTCGGCCACCGCGCCCATGATGGCGTTGCGCATGAACCCGACCACCCCTGGTCCCTTACGCTCGCCGCCCACGCAGATCGCGTCGGCCCCGGCGGCGAGGGCGCGGACCGCCGCCCCGGTCACGCCGTACCGCTCGGCGACCGAGGGCATCTCCACGCCGTCGGTCACGATCAGACCGTCGAAGCCCAGTTCCTCCCTGAGCAGCCCGACCAGGATGCGGCCGCTCATGGTGGCGGGGAGGTCGGGGTCGTAGGCGGGGACGAGCAGGTGACCGGTCATCACGGCCCGCACCCCGGCCTCGATGGCGGCACGGTAGGGCGGGAGCGTGGTGGCGGCGAGATCCTCGGCCGAGTAGGCGACGGTCGGCAGGTCATCGTGCGAGTCGACGGCGGTGGCGCCGTGGCCGGGGAAGTGTTTGGCGCAGGCTGCCACCCCCGCGGACTGGAGGCCGGTGACCCAGGCGCCGGCGTGCCGGGCGACCAGCCAGGGGTCGGCGCCGAACGCGCGGGTGCCGACGACGGGATTGTCCAGGTCGGAGTTGACGTCGACCACGGGGGCGTAGTTGAGAGTGATGCCTGCGGCGGCCATGTCCAGCCCGACCTCGCGGGCGACCCGTTTGGTCAGCTCGGGATCGTCCACCGCGCCGAGCGCGAGGTTTCCAGGACGCGAGCTGCCGGTGAGCGCCTCCAGCCGGGTGACGTCGCCCGCCTCCTCGTCAGTGGCGATCACCACGTCCGGGTTCTCCGCGCGCAGTGCGGCGGTCAGCGCCCTGGTCTGCTCGCTGTTCACAAGATTCCGGGAGTAGAGCGCAACCCCTCCGAGCCCCTCGGCGAGGCGCCTCCGCAGCCAGTCGGGCACCTCCACGCCCACGAATCCGGGTTGCAGCACGGTGTCGGCAAGCTCGGCCAGTTCGGGGCTCGCGCCGTTCGGCCCGCTCCTCCGGCCACCGCGAACGATCATCAACGCCTCCAGGTCGGTTCATGGCAAGTCGCTTGTCTCAGGCGTACCACATGTGTAGCATTCGGGTTGCCTAAATAAATAGGAAACTTTCCTAATAGTTGCTTGTCGGAATTGTCTGTCAGGGTGAGTCATGCCCCGGCGCCTGCCCGAAGTAAGTCACCCACGAGGGAGACGGACAGGATGTCGCACGCCCCCTTCGACCTGCGGGGAATCCCGCTGGCACTTCATCTGAACGGTCCCGTCGATGTTCCGGCGCTGCTGGGCGCGTGCGCCGCCGTGGCCGGCAGGCATCCGGTGCTCGGCCGTGTCAGGGTCACCCGTACGGAGTCGACCCCCGAGCGTTACCCCGAGGTCGCCATGGCCGAGGCCGCTCGCCCGTTCGACCTGGAGCGCGGCCCGCTCGCCCGGTTCACGCTGGTCACGGTGGGACCTGAGCGCGTCAGGCTGCTCTTCACGGCGCACGCGCGGGTGTTCGACGCGGACTCCAAGGACGCCCTGATCCGCGACCTGGCCGATGCCTACTTCTCGCGGGCCACCCTGCCCGGCCCGACGTCGCAGTCCGGCCCGATCCCGCCGCCGTGCAGCTCCTCGCCGGGCACGCCGTCCGCGCCGATGGGCCGTCGTGGCGGCTCCGGAGTGGACGGCGGGGCTTCCCAGGCACCGCCCGACGGCGCCGAGGAGTTCTGGAAGGAGCGCGACCGCGAGCCCGTGGAGCTGGTCCTGCCCGGCCTGCGCGCCGTCCCGCGCGGCACCGGTCCCGGGGAGATCGTCGAGATGGTGCTCGGCGGCGCGGAGTCCGGGGCCCTCACCGAGGCCGCCACAGCGCTCGGCGCGACCAGGTTCGAGCTGCTGCTGGCGGCCGTGGGCGTGCTGCTGCGCCGGTACGGCACCTCCGGGTCGCCACTCGCCCTCGACCTCGGCACCCGCACGCGCGAGACGCGCGATCGCATCGGCCCGTTCGTGGCGCGGGTGCCGTTCGTCCCGCACCCCGGCCTCGACGAGGAGTTTCCCGGCTACCTGCGTACGGTTCAGGCTGAGCTCCGCGCGATGTACCGGTTCCGGCACGCGCCCCCGGAGCCGCCCTCCTCGCCGGTCCTGCTCAGTTACCGCAGGAGGGCGGCCGTCCCCGAGTTCCCCGGTGTCGGGGTGGGCGTGGAGTGGACGGTCTTCAACGGGGCCGCCCACGGCGCATTGCACATCCAGGCCGTGGACGCCGGGCTGAGCCTCACCATCGGCCTCCGCTTCA
This sequence comes from Streptosporangium sp. NPDC006013, assembly GCF_040614275.1. Lineage (NCBI taxonomy): Bacteria > Bacillati > Actinomycetota > Actinomycetes > Streptosporangiales > Streptosporangiaceae > Streptosporangium > Streptosporangium sp. NPDC006013. The sequence continues at coordinate 9,578 of NZ_JBEXUE010000021.1, read as the reverse complement.
ACCCCGCCGCGATCGGTCACGACGACGTGTCCCGGATCGCGGGTCACCTGCGCGCGCTGCTGCGCGCCATCTCCGCGGAACCCCGTGTGAAGGTCGCGGATCTGGCGGAACCACCACCCCATCCCCAGCCTCAAGAGGAGCCTCCCGTGACCGACCTGTTCGTCCCGGCCCCCGGCAACGTGACGGAGTCCTCCGCCGGGGAGGATCCGGTCACCGCGCAGGTGCGAGAAATCTGGCAGGAGATCCTCCGCCTCGACGACATCGGGCTGGACGAGGACCTCTACGACCTTGGCGGGCACTCGCTGACCATCACCCAGATCATCGCCAGGACCCGCCGCAGGCTCGGCGTGGAGGTCTCCCTGGACGTCTTCTTCGACAAACCCACCATCGCCGGCGTCGCCGAGGAGGTCACGCGTCTGCGGGGAGAGGTCGCGTGAGCACGCTCTCGTACGCCCAGGAGCGCCTGTGGTTCCTGGACCGGCTCACTCCCGGGGACGGGACGTACAACATGATCGTCTGCGAGCGGCTCATGGGGCCGCTCGACGCCGACGCCCTGGAGCGGGCGCTGGGCGAGGTCGTGGCCAGGCACGAGGCGCTGCGAACCGTCTTCCCCGAGGTGGGGGGCTCCCCGGCCGCGGTGGTCCTGGATCCCGCGCCGCTGGTCATGGAGAGGCTCGACCTGACCGGCGAGCCGTCGTACGGGACGCCTGAGCGAGGAACGGACGGCAGCCTGGACGGGCCGCCGCACGGTTCGCCGGGTGGGAGCACGGGCGAGCCGTGGAGCGGGGGCGCGGGAGCGTCGCGGGAGCAGGAACGGGAACGGGCGCTGGAGGTGCTGCTCGCCGAGCGGAGCAACCGGCCGTTCGACCTGGTCGCCGGGCCGCTGTTGCGGGCGAGCCTGGTGCGTACCGGGTCCGACGAGCACGTCCTGCTGGTCGTCGTGCACCACATCGCCGGGGACGCCTGGTCGATCGAGCAGGTCATGTTCGGGGAGCTGGTGTCGCTGTACACGGCCTTCACCCTCCGGCTGCCGTCACCACTTCCGCCTCCCGCACTGCAGTACGCCGCCTACGTGCGCAGGCAGCGCGAGCATCCGGCGGACGTCGCCGCAGTGGTGCGCGAACTCGACGGCGTTCCGGTGCTGGAACTGCCCACCGACCGGCCGCGCCCGGCCGTGCGGACCACAGAAGGCGACCTGGTGATCCGCCGGATCCCACTGGAGCTGTGGCGGGAGATCACCGAGATGGCGCGGGCCGAGCGGTGCACGCCGTTCATGGCCCTGCTGGCCGCCTACCAAGTGCTGCTCTCCCGCTACACCGGTCAGGAGGACTTCTGCGTCGGCACTCCCATCGCGGGTCGCGCGGAGGAGGAGTTCGAGCAGGTCTTCGGCGTCTTCATCAACACCCTCGCCCTCCGCGCCGACCTGGCGGGCGACCCGACCTTCCGCGAGACGCTCAAGCGAGTACGTCGGCGCGCCTTCACCATGTACGGCCACGCTGAGGTGCCGTTCGAGCGGGTGGTGAGCGAGCTGCGCGTCGACCGCGACCCGGCCAGGACTCCCGTGTTCCAGACGATGCTGATGCTGGGCAATCCGGACGCCGGATCGCTCAACCTCGACGGCATCCGCACCGAGCCGGTGGCGTCGGGCCTGGCCGTGGCCAAGTTCGACCTCGCGCTGGACGTGATCGTCTATCCCACGCACGTCCAGCTGATGTTCGCCTACAACACCGGCCTGTTCGACAGGTCCACGGTGGAGCGGATGGGCGCCCAGCTGGAGACGCTGTTCGGCTCGATCGTCTCCGATCCGGGCCGCCGCCTGTCGCGGCTGGAGATCCTGCCCGCCGACGAGCTCGCGATCGTGCTCGGCGACACCCCGGGCCGGAATTCGGCGGTCCCGTTCCTGGGCGATCCGGCGGAACCGTTCCTCGATCGCCTGATCACCCGGCAGGCCGCCCGTACCCCCGGCGCTCCCGCCGTCATCGCCCCCGCCGTTCCAGGCGGGACCGGTACCGAGGTTCTCACCTACGGTGAGCTCGACCGCGCCTCGGATGCCGTCGCCGACCGGCTCCGCCCGCTGCTGGAGCGGTCGGTGAGGTATGACACCGCCGGGCGCGGGGAGGCGCGGGTCGCGCTGGCGTTGCCCGCCGGGCCCCAGGCGATCGTGGCGCTGCTGGGCGTCCTCAAGGCGGGCGCCGCCTACGTGCCGCTCGACCCGGCGCAGCCCGCCGAGCGGCTGGCGTACCTGCTGGCCGACTCCGGTGCGGCCGCAGTGATCGCGGACGGAGCCGAACTCGCCGGGTTCACCGGGCCGGTCGTCAGCCGGACCGACCTCGCCTTCTGGGCGGCCGGAAGGACAGCCGGAAAGGCAGTGGTTCGCGAGCATACTGCCGGGCACCCCGACCGGGCCGCCTACGTGATCTACACCTCCGGGTCCACCGGGCGGCCCAAGGGGGTCGTCGTCGGCCACCGTACGCTCTCCCACCTGGCCACGTCGTTCAGGGACCTGCACGGGTTCGGCCCCGGGGAGCGGGTGCTGATGGTCCCGCCGCTCAGCTTCGATGCCTCGGCGGGGGACGTCTTCCCCGCCCTGATCAGCGGTGCCGCGCTGGTGCTGCACCCCGCTCCCGCCTCGCTGACCGGCCCAGCCCTCGCCGCCCTGTGCGCAGAGCACTCGATCACCATGGTCGACACCGCCTCGGCGCTCTGGCAGCAGTGGGTGGAGGAACTGGACGAGGTCGCCGCCCCGATCACCACGATGATGGTCGGCGGCGAGAGCGTGCCGCTGGAACGCCTGCGCGCCTGGGCCGCGCTGACCGGCGGCCGGGTCGCGTTCCACAACCACTACGGCCCGACCGAGGCGACCGTCTGCGCCACCTCGTACCGCACGGTCGACGGCGCCGAGTTGGGCGCGGCCACACACCTGCCGATCGGCGTCCCGCTTCCGCACACCCGCGTCCACGTGCTCGACCGCCACGGCAACCCGGCCCCGATCGGGGTACCCGGCGAGATCCACATCGGCGGTGAGTGCCTGGCCCACGGCTACCTGGGCCGCCCCGGGCAGACCGCCGAGCGCTTCCTGCCCGACCCGTTCTCGCCCCGGGCGGGGACGAGGATGTACGCCACGGGTGACCTGGGCAGACGCCGGCCCGACGGGAACCTGGAGTTCCTGGGGCGCACCGACCGGCAGGTGAAGATCCACGGTAACCGGATCGAGCCGGGAGAGGTCGAGGCGGCCTGCCTGGCCCACCCAGGCGTCCGCGAGGCCGTGGTCACCGCCGATGCCCGGCGGCTGATCGCCTATCTGGTGGGGGACCGGCTCACCGTCGCCGAGCTGCGCACGTTCCTCGCCGGGAGGCTTCCCGGCTACATGATGCCCGGCACGGTCGTCATGCTTCCCGAGCTTCCGCTGACCTCGCACGGCAAGGTCGACTTCCGGGCGCTGCCCGAGCCGGATGCGGACGGCGAGGCCCCGCCGTACGAGCCGCCGAGGGAGGGTACCGAGCAGATCATCGCCACGATCTGGGCCGACGCGCTCAAGGCGGACCCCGGTCGCGGGGACAACTTCTTCGATCTCGGCGGGCACTCGCTGCTGGCCCCGCGGATCGTCTCCAGGATCGCCGCGGAGCTGGGGGTGACGGTCCCGATGACCGCGCTCTTCGCCGCGACCGACCTGGCCGAGCTGGCCGCCGCCGTGGACGAGCGGATCGGCCTCCCGGACGGGGCGCCCGGCCACGCCGAGGGCGAGGGGGCGGCCCGGACAGATGGCTGGGCGCCGGCCGCCGTGGATCTGTACGCGGAGGCGGTCCTGCCCGGCGACATCGCGTACACCGGAGCGCCGGTCCCCGGGGGGCCGCCGCGCCGGGTGCTGCTCACCGGCGCCACCGGCTTCCTCGGCGCATACCTGCTCGCCGGGCTGCTGAGCACCACCGAGGCCGAGATCCACTGCCTGGTCAGGGGAGACACCCCGGCCGGGCGGCTGCGCGACAACCTCGACAGGTACGGGCTCTGGGACGAGCGCTTCGGCGGCCGGATCGTCCCGCACGCCGGGGACCTCGACCTGCCGGGCCTCGGCCTGCCCGCCGACCGGTTCGCGGAGCTGGCGGACTCGGCCGACCTCGTCGTGCACAACGGGGCCCTGGTCAACTTCGCCCTGCCCTACCGGCGGCTGCGCCGGGCGAACGTGGACGCCGTCCTGGAGATCCTGCGGCTGGCCGCGTCCGGCCGCGTCACCACCCCCGTCCACCTGGTCTCGACGCTCGGCGTGCACCTGACACCCGGGGAGCGCACGGTCAGGGAGCGCGATCCGCTGCCGGATCCCGGCCCGCTGCACCTGGGCTACGACCAGAGCAAGTGGGTCGCCGACCGGCTCGCGGGCGCCGCCAGGGAGACCGGGCTGCCGATCACTGTCCATCGCCCGGCCCGGGTCTCCGCCGACAGCCGCACCGGCAGGTCGGTGCCGGGCGACTTCCTCGGCCGGTTCTTCGCCACGTGTGCCCGCCTTGGCGCGGTGCCGGAAGGGGAGCGGATCGACATGGCCCCGGTCGACCACGTCGCCTCGGCGATCGTGCACCTGGCGCGGAGCCGGGCCGTCGGCGACTTCCACTACCACAACCCGCGCGTGCTGACCTCGAAAGAGCTGGCCGAGGGCCTGCGCGAGCACGGCTTCCCGGTACGGCTCATGCCGGCGGGACGATGGCGGCGGCTGGTCCGCGACCGGCTGGAGGTCGGCGACGACCTGCCGATCGCCCCCTACCCGGCGTTCTTCGCCGAGTACGACACGCTCGCCGGCCCGTCCTTCGACTGCTCGGCCACCGAGCGGATCCTCGCCGCCGCGGGGCTGGTCTGCCCTCCGGCGGACGGGAAACTGCTCGATCTCTACCTGGACGACCACATCCGCACCGGCGTCCTCGTGGGTGGTTGCCGTGCATGACGGGATACGCCGGTTCGCCGTCATCTGGGCGGCGCAGCTGCTGTCGATCATCGGGTCGAGCCTGACGGGGTTCGTGCTGGGTGTCTGGGTCTACCAGCGCAACGGGTCGGCCACCGAGTTCGTGCTCATCATGCTGTGCGCGGTACTGCCCGAGGTGTTGCTCTCCCCGCTCGCCGGGGCGCTGGCCGATCGGTGGGACCGCAGGCGGATGCTGATGGCCGCCGACGCCGGAGCCGCCGTGGTCACCGTGGTCCTCGTGGTGCTGCTCGCGCACGGCTCGCTGGAGGTATGGCACGTCTACGTGATCACGGCGGCCGGGGCCGTCTTCGGGACCTTCCACATGGCCGCGTACCACGCGCTGATGCCGCTGGTCATGCCGCAGCGGCACCTGGGCCGGGCCAACGGCCTGATGCAGGTGGCAGACTCGGTGAAGATCGCGGCTCCGCTGCTGGCGGGAACGCTCCTGGTGACCGTCGGCGTCACCGGCGTGGTCGTCATCGACCTGGTCACCTTCCTGGTCACGCGGGTCGTCATGTTCGCCGTGCGACTGCCGCGCGAGGTCACCCGCCCCGGCGCCTCGGCCGCGCCGGAGCCGCTCCGCGGGGACCTGCTGTTCGGCTGGCGCTACCTGCGGGCCAGGCGAGGGCTGTTCCAGCTGGTCATGATGCTGGCCGCGTACAACCTGTTCTTCGGGATGTCCGGGGTGCTGGTCCAGCCGCTGATCCTGTCGTTCGGGTCGGCGGCGGTGCTGGGGGCGCTGATGTTCGCGGGCGGCGCCGGGGTCTTCGCCGGGGGACTCGTGCTGAGCGCGTGGGGCGGGCCGAGGCGGCGAGTGCGCGGCGTCGCGGTGTTCGTCGCCGTGGGAGGGGCGCTGCTCGCCCTGCACAGCCTCGCGGCCTCGCCCTGGCTGATCGCGGTGGTGGCGCCCGCGTTCCTGTTCACGCTGCCGTTCGTGCAGGGCACCGGGATGACCGTACTGCAGATCAAGACCGACCCCGCGGCCCTGGGCCGGGTCCTCAGCACGGTCCGCGTGCTCACCCAGACCGCCACGGTGCTCACCTACCTGGCCGCGGGGCCGCTGGCCGACCGGGTCTTCGAGCCGATGCTCGCCCCCGGTGGGGCGCTCTCCGGGACCCTCGGCGCGATGATCGGCACGGGCGAGGGGCGGGGCATCGCGGCGATCTTCCTGATCACGGGCCTGTGCCTGGTGCTGCTCGCACCGCTCGCCTATCTCCAGCCCCGCCTGCGGAAGGTGGAGTCCGAGCTGCCCGACGCCGAGGACGTGCACGCCCCTCCGGAACCCACCCCGAAACCCGTCACGGAAAGCGGTGCGGAAGCCGGCTCGGAACCCGCCGCCGAACGCGGCCCGGGAACCGGCCTGGAAGCCGACTTGGAAACCGACGTCGCGAAAGGAGACAGCGATGCCGCTCTATCTCGACCCTGAAGAACTCCGCGGGGCGCCGGGCCCCCATCTCGACCTGATCGGCGCGATGGCGTTCCGGGCGGCGGGGGCCGCCCAGCGCCTGGGGGTCTTCGAGGCGCTCATGCCGGGCCCCCTCGGCGCGGTGGACCTGGCGGCCAGGACGGGCACCGACCTGGCGGGACTCACCGTGCTGCTGGAGGCGCTCGCCTCCTTCGGCTATCTCGACCGGGCACCCGGCCGGGCGTACGCCAACAGCCCGATGGCGGTGAGCACCCTGGATCGGCGGAACCCGTGGAGCTACGCCCCCACCCTGGCCTTCTGGCAGGACGTGCTGGCCGAACTCTGGGACGGCCTGGAAGAGTCGGTCCGCACCGGCGCCCCTCAGGTCGACTTCTACGCCTGGCTTGAGGGCCGGCCGCAGACGCTGGCCGAGTTCCAGACCATGCTGGACGGGATGGCCGCCGGGCTCGCCCCGCTGGTCGCCGCGAGCGCGCCCCACCCCGGGGAGCGCCTGCTCGACATCGGCGGCGGGCACGCCCGCTACAGCATCGCGTTCTGCCAGGCGCACCCCGGGCTCACCGCGACGATCGTCGACCTGCCGAACGCCCTGGAGGGCGGCCGGGCCAGGATCGATGCGGCCGGGCTGCGCGACCGCGTCACCCTGCTCCCCGGCGACCTGGCCGACGCCGACCTCGGTGCCGGGCACGACACCGCGCTGCTGTTCAACCTCTGCCACGGTTTCGACGAGGCGGCCAACCGGGCGCTGTTCAAGAGGGTGGCGGGCGCGTTGAGCCCCGGCGGCGCGGTGATCGTGCTGGAGACCTTCGCCGATCTGCCCGAGGGCACGCCCGCGACGACCGAGGCGTTCATCCGGGCCTTCAGCCTCAACCTCGCGGCCACCCAGGGCGGCAGGATCCACTCCTTCGCGGAGATCGCCGCCTGGCTGTCCGGCGCCGGATTCGGCCGGATCGAGCGGCGCCCCGCCGACGGTCCCAACGAACTGCTGGTCGCCCGACTGGAGGCCACATGAAGATCATCATTGTCGGAGCGGGCCCCGCGGGCACGCTCCTGGCCTGCTACCTGGCCGGACGCGGGTTCCGGGTGGAGGTCTACGAGCGGCGGGCCGATCCCCGGCTGCTCGACGAGGACGAGAGCAGGTCGATCAACCTCGGCCTGTCCGCCAGGGGCATCGCGGCGCTCACCGACATCGGCCTGATGGACACGCTACGGCCGCTCACCGTCCCGATGCGCGGCCGGGCCATCCACCTGCCCGGCGGCGCGGTGCCGTTCCAGCCCTACGGCGCCCACGAGGGCGAGATCCTCCACTCCGTCCTGCGCCGTGACCTGATCACCACGCTCATCGACCACGCCGAGGCTCAGCCGGGGGTGACCTTCCACTTCCGGCACCGGCTGGTCGGTCTGGACCGAGAGACGGCGACCGCGCGCCTCGTACAGGAGGAGACCGGGGCCACGAGCAGCGTCTCCGGGGACGCGGTGATCGGCGCGGACGGCGCGTTCTCGCAGGTGCGGGCGCATATGCAGCACGGGCTGCGGGCCGACCACCATCAGGAGTTCCTCCAGTGGGGGTACAAGGAGCTGACCATCCCCGCCGCCGACGACGGCTCCGCCAGGACCAGGCTGGAGGCCCTGCACGTCTGGCCGGGTGAGAACGCACTCATCGTCGCCCATCCCAACCGGGACAACTCGCTCACCGGCACGCTCTTCCTGCCCGCCGAGCGGTTCGATGAGATCACCGCCCCCGAGGAGTTCTTCCGGGAGTGGTTCCCCGACACGCTCGACCTGATGCCGCACCTGGCCAAGGAGTACGCGGAGCACCCGGTGGGGCACCTGGTGTCGATCCGTACCTCGCCCTGGCACCATCGGGGCCGGGTGGCACTCATCGGCGACGCCTGCCACGCCGTCTACCCCTTCTACGGCCAGGGCATGAACTCGGCGCTGGAGGACTGCACGGTTCTCGACCGCTGTGTCGGCGACCATCCCACCGACCTCGGGGCCGCCTTCGCCGAATACCAGCGGCTGCGCAAACCGCACACCGACGTGCTGGACGAGCTGTCCAAGCAGAACTTCGTGGAACTGCGCGACCGGCTCCGCTCCCCGCTGCACCTCCTGGGCAAGAAAGCGGACCTGCTGCTCGCCAGGGTGCTCCCGGGGCGGTGGGTCCCGCTCTACACGATGATCTCCCACACCACGGTCCCGTACGCCGACGCGCTCGCCCGCGCCCGGCGGCAGGACACGCTGCTGCGCCGGGCAGGGGTGGCGGCGGCCGTCGCCGGGCTGGCCGCCGCGCTGCCGGCGGTCCTCCGCGCCGCCCGTGGTGCGGGCCCCGCACCCCGCTCGGATCGCACCGGCCTCGCACGTCTCGTACGCCTCGCACAGCGAAACACCCGGAAGGGCGAACCACCATGCTGACCGATCCCGCGGACCCCTCCCGCGTCCTGTTGGAGACCGCCGATCTGGACGGTGACCACGATCTGGTCCTGCGCCACCGCACCTCGCTCAGAAAGGTCGTCACCTGGGCGCGGGAGTATCTCTGCCGTCCCCATGAGGAACTGGGCAGGAAGGGCCCCGTCTGCCCGTACGCCCAGACCGCGCTGGAACGCGGCACCTTCTACCTCGCGGTCCGCCCCGGGCGGCCCGGCGGGGCCGAGGCGGCCGAGGCGCTCACCGGCTACCGCGACTGGTTCCCCGGGCTGCCCGTGCCGCATGGGCTGTCCCCGCAGTACCGCACGATCCTGGTGCTCTTCCCCGACCTGCCGGAGACCGAGGCGGCGGCGGTGATCGACCACGCCCAGGAGGCGCTCAAGTCGCGCTACGTCTCCGAGGGGTTGATGATCGGGGAGTTCTACCCTGGCCCGCCGCCCAAGGCGGGACTGTGGAACCCCTCCTTCCTTCCGCTGGGCAGCCCGGTCCCGTTGCTGGCGATCCGGCACATGGTCCCCACCGACTTCCCTTTCCTGCGCGACGATCCCGAGCAGGTCGCGGCCTACCTGGAACGCTTCGGTGATCGCCAGCCGGCCGCGCTCAGGGCCGAGATCCAGGCCGTCGCCGACCGCTACGGACTGGTGCCCGCGAACGCGTCCTGAGAACGAGGACGCGGCCCGCCCCCCGCGCCCAGGCCAGGAACCGGTCGTAGGTGTGCGCGATGTTGCCCGCCGGGCCGAGCGTGACCCGCTCGTGGTTGAGCTGGTTGACGATCAGGTCCCA